>CAKZYZ010000079.1 GCA_937885075.1 uncultured bacterium
ATTATCTTGATGAATTTTGTTATCGTTTCAATCGCAGATACCACGAGGCAGAGTTGTTTGACCGTTTATTGTTTGCTTGTATCTTTGCTCCACCAAAAACTTATACTGAGTTAACCGAATAGTCATGATAACTTTTGACAGTACCTCCGGTCGCAGCTTTTTCGTGGGGCGTCTTTCTGCCGGCCTCCCCTACCAGACCATAACGCCCGGAAGCGATTTCAAGGGCAATTCCGAGGTCAATTATTCGTTGCTCTAATTCTATCCTCTGAATTTGAGAGAGAGAGAGAGATCTCATCGCCTGGTAGTAAGAGAAGATATCAAGCTCCCCGGCATCCGCTGCTCGGCGAGAATTATCGGTAAGTTTTTTTAAAGTACCCAGCGATTCATCGAGATTAATGATCTGCCGGCGGGTGGCCGCGATATCCAGCAAGAGGCGATCTATCTCGCCGCGCGTCTCAAATAACCGGGCGGTATATTCATCAAAGAGTTGCTTTCGACTCGCGCGCTCTTCGGCAATCCGGCCCTGGTTTCGGTCGAAAAATGGAAGATCGATGCTCACTCCCACCCCGACAGTTTGAATGTCGTCCGTATCTCTGCCCCCGGCCAACCCGAGATTGATTTTGGGGAATTGGGAGCGAACCGCGCTTCGAAGCCGGGCCTCCTGGCTTTCGTATCCCAGTTTGAGGGCCAGCAGATCAAATCTTCCCGCCTCAGCCTCCCGAAAAAGTGTCTCTACCGGGGGACATTCTTTTAACCGGGGGACAATATTTTTCTGTAGAGGAATCACCTTTCCGGCCGGAAACCCCAGGGCTTGATTCAACGATAACCTTTCCCGGTCCAGGGTTAACTGAGCGTTAAGCAGTTGAGACCTGGCCTCGCGCAGGATAGTCTCCGCCGATGATAGATCGATCCGGGTTTTTATGCCCAGAGTGACACTCTGCTTCACATCTTCAAAAAACCTTTGAAAAGATGCCGCCGCTTTTTTGGCCGCGGCAAGTCTCTTCTCGGCGATTATTAACCGATACAGATGCAACCGTGCCGCCTCCGCGACCTGCCATTCCTGCCAGGCTACCTCGAGGTCAACCGAGGCGAGACGCGCCCGGGCCGCGTCCATATTCGCGCCGCGGGCGATGAGGGAAGTAATCTCCCAACCCAAGGACAGGTCATGGCGATTAACCCGGCCCGCGGTATTCCCCCCGACCGGTATTCCCAGATCGTAGGAAAGCTGAGGATTGGGCAGGAGACCGGCCTGGAGTAGTTGAGCCGAGGCCAGGCCTCGCCGGTCCCGGATGGCGCGCAGCGCCGGGTTAGCGATCACGGCCAGAATCGCCGCTTCTTCCGGTGACAATCCGTCCCGGTCATCGAAATGAACCGGTTCTAAGAGGGGGTGGCTAAACTCGTCGGCCTGGATCCGCACCTCGTTCATATCGGGTGGGGTCAGTTCAGCCTGAACTTTCTCCGAAGTGATGGGGGCGGGATGGTACGTGGCGCAGCCGACTAACAAAAGAACACCGCTGAATATCGCGCTATTTAAGGGTCTGCTAATTTGGATCATGTTTCCTATCTACATCTCCATCATTTTTGGTCAAGTATTTTTCTCCCGCAGCAGGATATATTTCCCGAACCGGACAATCTCCTCCATGAGATTTGTGACAGCAAAAGGCAGCTTTTCCATATCAGTTTCTGTAATGGCAAAATAGTCCCGATCATTATCGGAAAATTCCGACGCTAAAATTTTCGGGTCCTCATCGGGAATATGGCGGGCCCGCCCCCGGGAATAAAACTGAGCGGAATAGGGCAATTTATCATAGTAGTTGAGCGTCGCGGATTGATAGGTCTCCAGTTTTTCGAAAAACGCGACAGTATTTTTCTGAGAATTCCCCCGAAAATATATTCGGGTAATTGGGACAGCCACCGCGCAGGAGAAAACCGGCACGATGAGCGAGATTGTGAGGAGGATGTTTCGAGATATGTACCAGGGACGCCGGGAAGAAGGAGCATAGCGGGCGGCAGCTTCATAAACCAGAGCCAGCGCGACAGCAAAACCAGGCACACCCGGCAGGATATAAGTGGGAAGGATATTGCGCACCGGCGTAAAGACCAGCGCAGGAGAGAGGAACCAGAACACCATAAACGGAAACCATAAACTTATTTCACTATTTGCTTCGTTTCGATATTTCTTCCGCAGGCGGAAAGCAGCCATGATAAATATAATTACCCAGGGGAAGAGTCCCATAAATAAATACGCCCAGATTATTCCGATCGGCTGGCCGTGAGCTGAACCATAGAGATCGCCCGACCAGTCCTTGATCATAAATCGGTCAAAATGCTCCCCTATGATAAAATATTTTAGAAATCCCGGGGTTTTGATTTCCGCCGCAATGTACCAGGGAAGCGCTATCACCCCGGTCAGAATAGTCCCGGAAAACCAGGGGAGCGTCACTCTGACCTTGTGCCACTGCTTTTTCCAGATTACCCACAGGACTATCGGCATTAGCGTTAAAATCCATCCTACCGGTCCTTTGGCTAATAAGCTGAGTCCCAATCCGGCGAAGAAAGCCCATCCCCAGAATCTTTGATGCAGTTTATCAGGTGTGAGTAGCGCCAGAGCAAAACTGATCAGGGAAAGGGTAACCGTCGCCATCAGCGCCGGATCGGTCATGATCCCTCCGGCCAGGAGATAGAACATCCCGGTACTGAATAGAATCAGGGCTCCGAGAAGACCAATGGTGGTGTTGGTCAGGCGTTTGACCAGAAGAAAAACCAGGGCCAGCGCGAATAAGGATAGTAAGAGGGAGGGGAGACGGGCGGAAAATTCGGAGATACCCAGGACCTTGAAACTGAGGGCGGTCAGCCAGGTCGATAAGGGGGGTTTTCCCCAGAATGGTCTGCCCAGATCAATCTGAGGGGTAATCCAGTTTCCGGATGAAACCATCTCCCGGGCAATCTCGGCATAGCGTCCCTCGGTTTTGTCCATGAGAGGATATGCCCCCAGGGTAAATAATCGAGACGCTATAATAACGAAAAGCAGGATAGAAAGGATGAGATTGGATCTTTTATTTATAATATCCATGAGTTTGTTCTTATATTATGGTATAATTTCCTTCTCACCGGGAGAGGATTACCACCATAGTTCCGCCAGATCATTGATGGGGAATATACAATCAGGAGTTTACCTGATCCTGACGGTAAGATTATCTTTTGGCAATAAATCAGGAGGGGAGAGGCGGGCCGGGAAGAGTGATTGTGAAGGTGTTCCCGCGGCCCGGGGAACTTTTTACGAAAATATCACCGCCGTGGGCCCGGATAAGGGTGAGCGCCAGGCTGAGCCCCAGCCCGCTTCCCGGGGTTGAGCGGCTCTCATCACCGCGGTAGAAGCGATCGAAGATGTGGGAAATATCCTTCTCGTCTATGGCCGGACCGGTGTCCGCGATTATTACTTTTATTCCTGTCGGGTGGGACCGGGCGGAAACCTTTACCAGTCCTCCGGATGAGGTGTACTTGATCGCGTTGTCAATCAGATTGGCTACCGCGCGTTGGATCCGGGAGCGATCTCCCGAGAAAAGTATATCCCCGGGGGGGATTTCCAATTGGAGAGCAATATTCTTATCCTCAGCCAGAGGCTTGAAGAGATCAACCGCCTCTCTAATGATCTCCCGCAGGTCCAGGGAGGTCCGGACAAGTTCCGCTACTCCGGAGTCAGTGCGGGTTATCTCCAGCATCGTATTGATCATTTCGATGATCCGGTCGCTGCCCTCGATAACCGATGCCGCCATCTCCCGAAACTCATTCCGGTCGGCGCTGCTGTTCAGGGTTGTCTCGGCGATGCCGCGGATGCGGGTAATCGGGGTGCGCAATTCATGGGCGACATTATCGGTTACCTGCTTTAATTCTCTTACCAGAGATTCTATCCGCTCCAGCATCTCGTTAAAGGCACAAGCCAGGGCGTTTATCTCCTCCCCCTCATTCCCCGGGGGAACTCGGCGAGCAAGATTCCGCTTCCCAATCTGGGTGGCGGTCCGGGTAACCCGGCGCACACCGGCCATGGCCTTTCTCGCCAGGAGCCACCCTACCAGGCCGCCGCAGATCAGCATTATCACCAGGGCCGTTCCGAAGGTCTCCCGGTACTTTTTCATCATGATTTCGTTGGCCCGGGATGTAATGCCGACTTCAATTATATGGCCATCACCGGTCAGACCGGTAATTACTCTGGTCCGGTGATTGACCCCCGGTAAGTTCAGAGAGCGGAAGACAGGTTCTCTCCGCGTCACTCCGGAGGGAGGGGATTTCAGGGTTATAAGCCCCTGCCAGGGCTTCAGGTTGGAAGATACAATTTTCCGGCCATCTGATGAGAGTAAACGGCAAAAGACATTATTTTCTCCTTCTGATTGCGTCTCCCGGTGGAATTCCGATCTTAAAGCCTCGATTCCATGACTATCATAAAGTGCGCCGAACTCATTTACCTTACTGAGCAGCGCTCTGTCCATCTGTTCCCGGAGATATAGCGTGAGAGAGAGATAGACGATGAGAAATACCATTAGAGCTAATCCACCGAAGACCAGCGTGTACCATAGGGTAAGGCGAAAAGTTACCGTCCGCGGGAAATCAGCCCCTCTCTTCAAGTACATAACCTACCCCACGGATGGTATGGATTAGATTGAGCCCGAAGGGACGGTCCACCTTCTCCCGCAACCGGCAGATCCGCGCCTCGACTACATTAGTCTGGGGATCAAAATTGTAATCCCAGACATGTTCCATGATCATTGTCTTCGAAACAACCCGCCCGTCATTCCGCATGAGGTATTCCAGTAGGGAGAATTCCTTTTGCTGCAGTTCAATCTCAATACCCTGCCGAAAAACCTTATGCCGGACCAGATCCATTTTAAGATTTCCGACGGAGAGTGAAGTTGGTTCGCTCGCCCGGGTAGCTCTCCTGATGAGCGCGTTAATCCGTGCTACTAATTCCGAAAAAGCAAACGGCTTTACCAGATAATCATCACCACCGGCCTGCAGTCCCTTAATTCTGTCATCGACCGAACTCTTTGCGCTCAGGACTATAACCGGGATATCTCGGCCGTTCCGGCGCATTTCATCAATCAAGGAGAGACCATCCCGCCGGGGCAGCATGATATCAATTACCGCGGCATCATATGATTCGGTTAGCGCAAGATGAAGACCGTCTTCCCCGTTTGAGGCCTGGTCCACGGCAAAACCTTCCTGTCTCAGCCCTTTCGCAATAAACCGGGCAGTCTGCCTATCATCTTCAACTATTAATATTCTCAAAAGTCCCTTCCTTTATTTAAATTGTACCACTGCTGAACTGGTAATCCTATAGCATAACCGAGATATTTGGAAAACTATAAATTTACCACGAAGAACACGAAGTTCACGAAGGTTTTTTGAAAAATTGGCTAAATCTTAATTTTTTCTTAACTATTCTTCCTGACCTTCGTGTTCTTCGTGGTAAAAATGCTTTTCGTGGGAGGTCTAGTTACAGAAGTCGGCGGGGGAACAATCATTCTTGAATCAAATATGCCTCACATGTTAAAGTAGTTATTTTCAGAACTGTTTGCTCGGAATTTTATAAACTAATCTACCTGCCCTATCCTAAATAAACGTAATGTTTCAGTGAACCCCGTCCTCTCGTAGCGGCTGCCTTTAGGCTGCCACACAATGGAGACCTGAAGGTCGCCTCTACGAGCACGGGGCAACGGGGTTCACTGAAACCTCACGAATAAATGCAAGAA
>CAKZYZ010000080.1 GCA_937885075.1 uncultured bacterium
TCGGCAGTTTTTACATTGCCACAAACCTCGCGGTATAATCAAACCAGATTTATGAGAACCACATCGTGGACATATAAATCCTTTTGGAAACCGGACTTTCTCCAGATATTTGAAGCACGAACTTTCCTTTGGAAAACGTGCATGGAATTCCAATAAACCCATCTTTTTATATGGTAACTGCTGTTTTAGGGACATTACGGAGACCTATTTTATAGATCTCCCTACTATATCAGGAGTTATATGATGAGTAAACCCGATAGTCATATTTTAAAATGTAGTCTGGAGTTTTCTTCTCTATAAGAACATAGAGCCTTCGGCGCAACTTTTAAACATATGATTAACATTTATTCCTATTGCGCCCCAACCTCGCCCCCTTTAAATGAACAGACGATCGGATGTGATTGAATAGGATAAAAAAACCTGTTTTTCAAATAATACGATATAATCGATCTTATGGGATTCTTTACCGGTCCTCATAGGATTAAATATATTCTTGAACTTAGCCCTCACTTCGTTCGGGCGACTAATTAACCACAGAGATCACAGAGGGTTCACTGAGAACACTGAGGTATTATTATGAGATATTTTTATCAAACTCTGTGTAATTTCTCTGTGTTCTCTGTGGCTTATTGTCCCGGTAACATCAATTAAGACAACCGGGATCCCGAAGGATTTCGGGAGAAAATTCCGGAGCAATAATTTATGATCGCTTTTCACATATCGCGAAAAACTCGGGAGCGTTCTGCGCGTCTTTTTCAGTCTGGTAAAAATCCTCCATCGAGAAGCGATGATAGCACGCGTCAAATTGATCGCCATCACCGGGGAATCGGTCCTTATCTCCCCGCCCGCGGCGGAGATTCATGACTCCTCTGATCCGCGACCGGATTCCGCCCGGGGGACCATTCCCCATGATTCTGGATAGTGGAGAACGGAGATAGACCTGGAAGGGGGATTGCCTGACCCGTTCTTTTTCCATCTCCTCAATCCATTTTTCAGCACGGATCCCTTTTATCCGGCACCCGGTATATACCTCCTCCAGCGTCTCGCGGAGCTGTTTCAGCGTGTATTCGCGATAGTGCTCCCGATTAAAAGGACGCTGGAACGGCAGGAGACGGAGAGAGCGGTTAGGGGTGGTGAGGAGTAATAGACCTCCTTTTCCGATAATCCGCTTTACCTCCCGTAAAAAACCGCGGACCCGGGCGGGAGAAATATGTTCCAGGATCTGAAAAGCAATGACCACTTCAAAGCTCTCATCGGGAAAAGGCAGCTGAACCGCGTCAGCCGCGAGGAATCGTAGATTTTCCGCCTCAATATTACTCCCCGCGGATACCAGAGCTTTAATATCATTATCGCATGCTATTACTTCGCCCGCGGAAGATAAGAGGATCTTCTCCCCGTAACCGCTAAAACAGCCGACTTCCAGCACCCGCTTCCCCCCGCAGAAAGGCAGGGCCATCAGGTATGCCTGGATGTGAAAAGCGAATGAAAGAAAAGCCGGAAAATTACGGGAGTATCGATTCGGATTTTCGATTATCCCGGTCTCGGACAGAAACCGCGCCAGACGGTTATACTCAGCCAGAATATCGGTTTTAGATGGTACGCAGAACATCCTGATAAACCTCGTTTAACTTATTGCCGAGAATCTCATAACTATAATTGCGGCGGGCGTATTCCGCCATCTCTCCCGGAATATAATATTGATATCGGTCCAGCATGGTATCTATGGCTCCGGCCAGGGCTACATCATCCCCCGCCGGAACCAGAATCCCCCGGCCAGTATTTATCTTCTCCCGAAAGACGGGAAGATCGGTCGCCACGACCGGTTTTCCGCAGGCCATCGCCTCGATGATAGTTACCCCGAATGTTTCGACCAGGCTCGGCTGGACCAGAAAAGAAGATCCTCTCATTATCCGGGCTACCTCTTCCTTGGTCTTCAGTCCGCGAAAGCGGACGAACTTATCCAGCCCCAACCGGCCGGTCATCCTTTCAAGCTCCTTCCGGGCGGGCCCGTCCCCGACAATATCGAGGACAAAATCATGCCGTTTACCGGCCAGGATACCGATCGCATCCAGCAGATAACTGATTCCCTTCAAGGGCTTAAGGAGACCAATAAATAATATCTTCTTCTTCCCCGGTTCTACTCCATCTTCAGGAGGGTGGAAGAGTTCGGTGTTCACCGCGTTAGGAACAACCCGAAAGCTGCGCCCCAGCCGATAGTGTTTAATCGACTCCATCAGGTGGCGGCTTACCGGGAGTACAATATTCGCCTTCTGTAAGGCCAAACGCGCTTTCAGCATATTCGGCCGTCTGGGTGTAGCCCGCATGAAATCAGAGGAATGCTCGGAGAGAACAACCGGGATCCTGAATATCATCTTCATCAGTATGGCCGTAAACCCGGCCGAATAAATATGAGCATGAATAATATCAGGGGTCCAACCTTCCCTGATCAGGCGAGCCAAACCTCGATAAACCGAGATGATCTGCCGGGGATAGATGAAGCCGGGGATAGATGACTCCCGGTAATAGATCCGGATCGTCCTGATACCATCTTCCACCACTTCCGACCTGAACTCCGTCGGACCGGGGCCAGTATCAGGAGTGGCCTTCTCAATGTACAATACAACTACTTTATTATAGAGTGAGACTGCTCGAGCATGTTCCCGGATAAAGATGCCGCCGACAGTTTTATCTTTCTCCGGATACCAGGCCGGGAGAAAAAGAATCTTTAAAGGTTTATTAAGCTTATCTTCCATTTACATACATCTGGTTTTATGGATAAAAATGACAAAGTAAAGATTGCCCTGATTACCTACTGGTTCTATCCCAACACCATTGTAGCGGCCAATAGATTTCGCAGCATTAATAAACAGCTGGCCGATTACCCGGAGTTGGAGCTGGATGTTTTTACCGGTTCATTTAACCGGGAATCTCCTATTCAGGACCATTTTGCGATTGATCTGACCAATGTTAAATATATTAAGCTATATAAAAACTCCTTTGAAAAGAGAATCTTTACCGGAAAGAACGCTTTCTCCCACCTGCTTAACCGGACCATCTTTCTCGGGGCAGCGGAGCGAAGGTTTGGGAGAGAGGTTCTCCGGCAGAAAGGATTGGGATCCTATGATATTTTCTATCTCTCTCTGGGACCGTTCCCCTCGCTCCTTAAGGCCGCTTACCGGTTAAAGAAAAGATATCCGGGGAAAAAAGTATTTATTGAGTACCGGGATGAGTGGGTAAATGGTCCGGTCCATTATGCCGCCCGGCATCATCTAATTCATCCTTACCGCAGATGGAAAAGCTACTTCCGGCGACTGACCGATTACCTCGCCCACCGTAGCGGTAACCGTCTGGAGAAAAAGGTCTTACCGGTATGTGACGGCATTATCTTTATCTCCCGGGAGATGACAAAGCATTTTATCGAGCGGATTCCGGGACTACCCCCGGAGAAGTTCATCTATCTACCTAACGGCATCTCGGATGATGAGATTGCCGAACTGAAGAGATTAAGGAGAGAAAGAAAACCGCCGGGGGGGAAAACACTGCGTATATTATATGCTGGGACTTTATTCGGAACCCAGGATATCCGGCCATTTCTAAATGCCCTGAACGAACTTCTCGAATCGGGAATCGTTGCCCGGGAGGATTTTGAGATCGAGGTCTCCGGAGAATTTGACCCTACCGGGGAACGATGGCCCGATCGCCTGAAGGAACTTGTCCGGTGGCGGGGGGCGGTTCCCCGGAATATGGTTTACCGGGAATATTTTACTCACGATCTCCTGCTCTTCATAGTTGGTGACTGGCCCAAATCAGAGATCACGATGACCGGGAAGATATTCGAATTGATCGAGAGCGGACAGCCTATCCTCGCTCTCCTCCCGATGAAGAAGAATGGATGTGCCAAGCATCTGCTGAAAAAAACCAATGCCGCCACCATCGCGGATATAAATAATCAGGAGAGCCTCAAGCAGGCAATACTCTCTTTGCTGAATCAAAAGAAGAAGAGCAGCAAAATATGCGCAGAGAGGAGAGAGATGAACTGGTTTTACCAAGAACATCATTATAGAAATATCTGCCGGCGGTTATATGAGAGATGCTTTAAAGATGAAAGTGACAAAAAGGGATCTTGAAAATCCTCGTTGCCAGAAGATGGTTTTTTATTCATGTAAACACACCTCCTTTCTCGCAAGGTGTATTCTGACATAAAAGAGTGGTTTGAAAAAACCACATGGGATTTTTGAAAATCACCCCCTCACGAATTTATGCCACCGTGGCTGTTTACTCAAACCTTTGCAAGAAGAATTAATTCCAGATCGACTTCAAGGCGTACTTGATATAGTCCCAGAGGACTCTGGGGGTGTAGTTGAACTTGGAGCAGCCGATCTTCCGGCAGGTCAGGACAAAGGGGATCTCGGAGAACCTGTCGGTGTACTTCCGGGCCTGATAGATCTCCTCAATCAGGATCGGGAAACCGGTCTCGGTCAGTTCCATCTTTGATAGAATGGTTCCCCGGATCGCCCGGAAACCCTGGGTGTAATCGGTGAGAGGAAGGCGGAAGCAGACCCGGAAGACCGCTCTCCCGGCCAGGGAGAAGAGCTTGCGCCAGGCGGGAACACCCTTCATCCCTCCTCCTTCCAGAAATCGGGAACCGATCACAAAGTCATAACCTTGGGCCATCTTCTCATAGAAATCCCGGATATACCCCGGGTGCATGGTAAAGTCAGCATCCATGAAGACGGCAAAGTCATATCCTCTTTCAACCGCTTCCTTGATCGCGGTCCGGAGCGCGGCGCCAAAACCGGCATTTCGAGTGTGTTTCAGAGCAATAATATTGACATATTTCTGTCCAGCCTCCTCAATCTCAGCCGCGGTATTATCCAGTGACCCGTCGTCCACCAGGATAATATCCGCCCGGTGACCTTCTTCGTTCAACACCTGGTTGACCTCGCGAACAATCCCGGAGACATTCCCCTCCTCATTATGCATTGGTATGATGACGGCAAAATTCATTATTATGAAGTCCATGCTTGTTTTATCAGAATGTCCGGCATGGGGTAATGCTTCTTGTTGAGGGAGAATATCATCCCGCCGCCCCGTTTCGCGCCGGCAGCGAGAAGAGCATCATTGACATCAATCCCATGACCGGGATTCCACTTCCGAAAGAGGACACCGGCTTCATCCACTAATGACTGATCTACCGGTTCCGTTTTAAATTGTGAAAGTAACTGCAGTGTTCGCTCCTCTTCATCTTCTCTCATAAAGAAGACCACTTCCGCGCGCTGCATCACCCCGGTCCAGAGTTCATATCCTCCTTTATCGCGAAGACGGCGGAGGAAATTATGTGCCTTCTTTTCCCCTCTCAGATGCCAGATCAGGATATCAGAATCGATAAACGCCCTCATCCGTGATGCCTCGTCATTGAGTCACGGAATGTCCGGCGAGCCTCACGCACTGTTGATTGTGCCGATTCCGTGCGGTCCCAGGCGCCGTAGGTAAGATCTAAGATATCAACATTCTGTTCCTTCTCCACCTTCTCCGAAAATAGATCTATCGCCCTTTCAATAATTGTCTTCTTTGTGGTGTGAAGCTCACGAGCCAGAACACCTATTCTATTCACTACTGATTCATCGACCCGGGCCGAAAATACCTTGTCCATAACATACCTCCTATATTACGTATACACTATTACGTAATATTTCATTCAATGTCAAGGATGTTTTGAAGATCGAATGGAGAAGTAACAACTTTGAGAGAATAGGGTTATTCAGAACTGTGTCCGTGGCAAGACCAATGACTAAGTTCCTGTATAGCAATTTTAATAAACTCTATTTTAGACAGGATAACAGGATCAACAGGATAGATAGATATATTCTCTCATGAATCATTTGATTTTTTATCCTGTAAATCCTATTAATCCTGTCTAAAAAGTTGCGAAGCTAAGTTCCTGCTTCGGAATTTCAATAAGTTCGTAGTGCAGGACTTCAGTCCTGCCCAATGAAGGCAGGACTGAAGTCCTGCACTACGAGGTTGCGTCGGAGGCGCTAAGTTCTTTAAACCCCGGATTGGCGGCACCATTCCACATAAGCGCGGAGGCCTTCGGCCAGTTGGACTTTTGGTTCGAACCCCAGAACTTTTTTTGAAAGGGCCAGGTCGGCCCGGGCACTCATGAAATCAGCGGAGCGTTCTCCCCTATGCTCGACCGGGACCCGGGCGCCGACGGCTTCAATCACCTGTTCAGCCAGTTGATTGATCGAGGTCTCGATTCCGGTGCCGACATTGAATACACCGCCGGCCGCCGCGTCTTCCCGGGCCGCCCGGATATTAGCTTCCACCACATCTCCGACATAAACAAAATCCCGGGTCCGGGTTCCGGCTCCGAAGATGATGATCGGCTTTTCCGCCAGGGCCCGAAGGGTAAAGATGGCGACCGCGCCGGACTCCGATTTAATGGTCTGGCGGGGACCGTACACATTGAAGTAGCGGAGCCGGACGGTATCAAGACCCAACTCATCGTTAAAGACCTTGAGATAGGCCTCCCCGCAGACTTTGGAGGCGGCATAGGGGGAGAGGAGTGACTCCCGGGTGGATAAAGTGGGATAATGCTCCGGGATAACTTCCATATCCGCGTTTCCGTAAACATTGGTAGAAGCCATAAGGAATTTTTTCACCCCGACCTGAAATGATGCCCAGAGAAGGTTGACTGTCCCCCGGGCATTAATCTCGAAGTCTTCCAGAGGATTCTCCACCGCCCGGGCCGGATTGATCTGGGCGGCGTGATGAAAGACAATATCCACCCCCTCCACCGCCTTGCGAACGTCTCCATCATCACGCACATCCCCCTGATGAAGATCGATCTCAGCCAGATTAAGATTATCCGGATTACCGCTGGAGAGATTATCCAGCACCCGGACCCGGGCCCCTTCCCGGAGTAACCGATCGGTAATATGGGACCCGATAAAACCGGCTCCGCCGGTTACCAACGCTAACTTACCGTTTAAATCCATTTTATATTCTCCGTTTCATAATCAACGGCCTAATCAGATCTTAATTTCAAGAACAGTTCTTTCATCTTGCCAATGTCGTTCTTCAAGTGATGCCAGAGTCCGGGCCCGATGGCAATATAAGAAAACACAATAAATGTCAGCACATTAACAATTGATATCAATAATAAAACTTTATCAAATGAATATATATCAATTAACCGGGAGAGGCCAGTCTGAATAACATAATAAGTATAGTACTGCCGCTCCGAAAACGGAAGGATCATCATTAAATTTAATAAATAGGTTGCCGAGAGAATAATAAATATATAGAGGAATTTTTTATTTTTAGTTATGGACAACGCCAGAAAGGCGAAAAACGGGAAGAGATATCGGGAGTGAATCTCGGTGGGCAGCATAAAAAAGGCGAAGCAGATGGCGGCCGAGGCAAGAAAGATATCTCTGTTTTTATGCAGCTGATAAAGAACTATCAGGATATATGATATGAACATTATTAGCCCTATACTCATCAGGCTTATTCCAAATACCGGAATAGTATCTTCAAGCACTTTTTTAAATGGATAATGGGGCGAGATTAGATACCAGAAATTGGCGGCCGAGCAGTTGACATAGGGATACATTCCGGACGAATCGGTAACCACTTTAAGGAGATTGTCGGCTTGATGTGCCCGCAGATAGGGCAAGCAGATTCCTGCTATTAATAATATATTGATAAGAACTATAATTGATATTTTCTTGATTCTCTCTTTTTCAATAATTACCAGAAATAGAACCGGCAATATTATAATGGACCGTAATTGAATCAACACCCCTAATGTTAGACTTATGGTTGAAGTCAGGATCCTGTTTTTTATCAATAACAACACACTTAAAAGCATAAACAGGGTACCGATGGCATCCGCCTGGCCCCAGTAGGAGATATTGTAGATCAGAGCCGGGTTAAGTAAATATATTGAAGAAGCCAGGAAAGCCATCTTAATACCTGTCCTGGATCGCGCATAAAAATAGATCAATAACCCGATCGCAATGTTACACAAACAGGAAATAAGTTTTGATATCACCATATAATGCGGGGTGAGCGGAGGATTATCCCGAAACAAACTGTCATTTATCCAGGCATCAAATTTCAATAAGTAGAGGTGAAGGGGGGGATGGTTGGAGATCG
>CAKZYZ010000081.1 GCA_937885075.1 uncultured bacterium
TTTTTTTTAATGATACGGCGACCACCGAGATCTACACTCTTTCCCTACACGACGCTCTTCCGATCTGACATTGACCAGCCGGGTACCTTCAACCCCATTGAGATGAAACCCCGATCCCCCGTTGCCATAAGAGAGAAAGTTGATCAGATCATTTCCGTTCCCGGTGATTTCTACTCCGTCACCACCGTTTCCGGTAGCCGCGCACCACTTTACGGTATTGTTTTTTCCGCTGATCAGCAGCCCGGCGTCGGTAGCCCCGGTGAAGGTAACATTCTCCAGCAGATAATTCTCTCCCGCGATTTCCAGGCAGTTTGCTATCGTACCTCCACCGTCAAGAATTATCCCGTTCCCCTGCCCGGTGATTCTGACCTGGTGATAATGCGATCCTTCGTCAGCGTTTGTTAGGGTTAGAGGAGTCGTGATTATATAGGTTCCTTCTGAGATGTAGATAGCATCCCCCGGCTCCAGATCCCGGTTGGCCAGTATCCAGCGAAGTCCGTCCGTAACGCTCTCTATATCGGTCGCCCGGTAAATGGCACTGGTGGAGAAGACCCCGTGGCCGGGGGTATCGGCCGTAAACCCGCAGAAATCGCTCTCATTAGGAAGGTCAGCGTTATCCCGGGCCCTTACCCGCCAGTAGTAGATTGTTCCGGTATCCAGGGTTGGGAGCCAGGCGGGCATGGTTATCCAGCCTGAATTCTGGAGTTTGGCCGTATTAAATGTAGGGGCGGTATCAACCTGAAAATAATATGGAGTCTGATTCAGACCGACCAGGTTGTCGGAGGCTTCCCTCATTCGCAGGGGAAAGTAGGTTGGCAGGCCGGAGTAGCCGTCATCGGGGAGAAAACAGCCGACATTTGAGGGGGGGGTATTATCGATCATGAACGCGCCACTGCTGGTTCCCAGACCACCTCCGGAGATCATTACTTGGTAAGAATCCGAATCGCCCCCGGCGGATAGTGTATTCCAATTGCTGTATTCCAGGGTTGGATAGGCCACTGTACCGATTGAAAATAATGTGGTGAGACCATCCGTGCTATATTCCAGCGTAAAGATATCGCTGGAAGACCATTCACTGGAAGGGAATGCCAGCCATTTGACATCATGGGATCCGCTCCATTTTTCCCCTCCCCGGGGCTGAAGAATGGGGAGGGTTTTTAAGTCGGAGAGCGAGGCCTGGAGGCTATTCCCGTAAGCGCCGATGTTCACCCTCTCCCCGCTGGGCATAGGTTCAAGCAGATAGTCGGATCCGATAGGCTGAAAGGCTCTCGCTCCGGCGCTATGTTCCCGATCGATATCAGATACTCCTGTGAGCTGGTTCCCGGATTTTCCAGTATAAAAGATAATATCAGCCTCGATCTCGACCGAATCCGTCCCGGCGGTAAAATCTGTCGCGTCAGTCAGTTCAACAAAAGTGGAATCGGTGTAGATGGCAAAGGCCAGGGGAGAATCAGCTATATACACCTGTCCGGTATTCAGGCATACGCTGGCATTGGTATCAGCGGTCCAGTATCCGTTATGGTAGCTCCCCATCGGGCTCTGTATATGAAAATCTCCCGACTCCGATCCGACGAATTCCGGATCATAATCCAGACTCCCGCCATCCTGTCCGCTGGCGACCTGCCAATCAAGAAGAGTTAGCCTTCCCCCCTTCCAATATCCGGTAGAAGCCCCCTCTTCAACGAAGAGATCATTATAGTCGGAACTGTACCCCAGAGTTTCCGGGGCTGATCCCCCGAAACTAATTGCGTAAGTACCGGTCTCTGATGCCCAGAGCATATTGTTGCGTACGGTAACGTCGTTGCCGTTAATGGCTATCCCTGTCCCGGATTTATAACAGGTATTATTATTTATTATTACATGGGAAGATAGTGTTGAAATAATTCCACCACCCTTGTTAAGATAAAATAGATTGTTGGCAATGTACGAGTTATTGATTGTATATATTTGTAAACCAATACTATCGTGGGAAAACACTGTATTTGATTTTATCTCCGAGAAACTTACTCCCCCCAAATAAATCCCCTGTAAGCCATTATTATAAATAATATTTTCTTTAATGTTGGCCGTTATAGTACCCCCGGAAATACCGCGATTTTTATTATCATGAATTATATTACTTTCTATAATTCCCCGATAATTTACACATATCAAACCGCTATCTTCATTTTCAAAGATAATATTCCTCGCAACCAGAGAAGAAACTCCTCCGTCTATGCGTATGCCAACACCTACATTATAAGAGGTCAGGTTATCAGTGATATTTGAGTTTAAACTGGTTCGGTCAATATATATTCCATTTGACTGATTGAAAAACACCTTATTATTCTTTAACTGAGGCCTTGAACCATAGCGTATGAATATACCATGAGACCCGCAGCCTCGAATCTCGCAATTAGCGACGCAAAGATTGTTGGAAGAGTAAGCAAAGATTCCGTTCCCGTTGGCATTGAGACAGTTAAATCCATCCAGTGTAATATTTCCGCGGCTATTAAGATAGAAGATCCGGTTTATCCCTTCCGCGCTTAATGTTGTATCGTTTGGTGATCCGGTCAGGGTAAACTTATTTCCATCTGCTCCCGAGATAGGGATCGCTATTGTCGAAGTAATGGTGTATATGCCGGTATCTACGTAGATCGTATCTCCGGGTATAAGCGTATGGTGATCAAATATCTCTGTGATCGCGCGCAAGGGATGATCGGAATCGGTCCCTGTCCAGACTCCGGCTTCCCAGGGACGTCCGATAGTCGAGCAATAATAATCCCATTCAGTGGATTCATCATTGACATAGTAGTTGCTCCCGGTGGCCGATCCGATCGACCAGGATGCTTCGAGCGTGTTCCCATAAGCCCCCAGATTGACGATACTCCCATTGGGCGCTGATTCCCGGGCATAGAGCGAAACGGGATCCCCCTCATCCAGGCAGGGTGAATCGTTAAGATCGGCGGTCCAGGCGCCTCCATGGTAGGAACCTGTCGTACTCTGAGGATGATAGTCACCGCTCCCCACAAAGAGGGGATCGCTATTCAGACTGTTCTGGTCCTCTCCGCAAGCATTCCTCCAGTCTGTGAAATTATTCTGGGTGGTATTATTCCAGTAGCCGATTGCCGCGCCTCCGGGAGCGTAGAGGTTATTGTAATCGGATGAGAACTCCACTTCGCTTGCGTCTTCCACATAAAGCGAAATGTGCCCGGTCCCCTCCGCCCTGAGAATATTATTTAACAGAGTGCAGTAAGTCGAACCTACCGCGTGATCCGGATGCGGAGCGACCGCTTCCTCGTCCTCCAGAAATATTTCCCGGGTGGCGTTGCCGGTGCAGGTATTATTCTCGATAGACGAATGATGCGAGGTAAAGAGATGGATCCCCGCCGCCCCGTTATCATAAACCAACATATTTTTGATCGTGGTATAATCTCCGGTCACCTCAATCCCATCCCCTCCATTGGAGTAACTCTCTCCTCCCTGGAGTGTATTATGTTCTCCCGTAATCAGGACGCCGGAGTCGGTCGCGTTGGTGAAAGAGAAGTTTTCAACCTGGAAATAGTCGCCGCTGATGATCAGGCAGTGGGCGAAATTACCTTCCGCGTCCAATAGAACATCGCCGTCATATCCCGTGATCCTGACCGGATCGAATTCTTCCCCCTCATCATTCGAAGTAAATTCCAGCGGGGAAGAAAGTTGATATTGTCCGCCATCGACATAGATAATATCTCCCGGGGAGAGGTCATTATTTTCCAGGATCCAGCGGAGGCCGTCAGTCGGGCTCTCGATATCTCGCGCATGATATACTCCGATAGTCCGGAAGGTCCAGTAAGTTCCGGGCAGATCGCTCTCCGCACAGAATTCACTCACATTATTATCCGGTTCAGCGTCATCTCTTGCCCTTACCCGCCAGTAATAGAGAGTATCCGGCAGCAGGTCAGGGAGCCAGTTTTTATATGATCTCCATCCGGAGTTCTGCAGATAGGGAGAGTTAAAAGAAGAACTGCTGTCGATCTGAAAATAGTATGGCTCTGCGTTGAGACCGGCCGGAGTGTCCGTCGCCTCCAGAGCGGTTAAAGGAGTGGATAACGATTGCCGGATACTTCCATCAAATGGGAGAACACTGCCGATATTAGTAGGGGGACTGTTATCCACTATGACCAGGCCGCTCAAACTGGTTGACCAGTCATCCGGCCCCTCCGGGGGGAGGACGGACAGCTTGATCCGGTAATCAGCACGATCAGGCAGCGATAGCGTATTCCAGCTCGAAAAAGACCCGTCGATATAAGATAGTCCGCCGGCAATCTCATGAAAATCAAGATTATTGGATGTATATTCCAGCTTTATCCGCTCGGAAGTTGTCCAGGTATCTCCGAAGACCGTCCACAATATCGGATGACTTAATCTCCACTTCTCGTTACCGACCGGTGATTCGATCACTGAGGTCTTCTTGCTTGATTTTGAAGCATCGAAAGTTCCCCCATAAGCCCCGATATTAATCCGATCTCCATCAGGGTCTGGCTCTAAAGTATAGTCGTCTGCCGGCTTGCCCCGGTTCAGGCAGGGACTGCTCACCCCATCATATATCCAGCCGCCATTGTCAAAATGTCCTTCGCTGCTCCGTAGATGGAAATCACCGGCTCCCTCATCAACAAACCGGGGAAGTTCTTCAATGCTGTGGCCGTCCTGCCTGCTTGAAGTCTGCCAACTCCAAAGGTTCTCCTTCTTTCCCCTCCAATATCCGGCCGCCGCGCCATCAGTAAGATAAAAACAGTTATAATCAAAATTATGGTCCTGGGATTCAGGCGCTCCATCGGAGACCTTGATTCCATAATCACTGCTGCCGTCCGCGTGAATAATATTATTGCGCAGTTGGATTTCTCGAATATTCAGGGTAGAGCCGCTGCGAATTAAAATTTCGTAAGTATTGTTTTTAGAGCAGGTATTATTATTTATTTCACATTGATTTGCGTTAAACAAATTAAGGCCGCCCTGTGTATTATTATAAAAGATATTATTTTGAATGGTGCTGTATCCACCCGACTGATAAAATCCTACTTTATTATCATAACACAGGTTACCGGTGATAATCGAACTGCCGCAGGTGGAATAAATCCCATAACTATTCCCGAAGCAAATATTGTTTATGACTTCCATATTTGAACCGGAGAGTCTCATTCCGGAATAAGTGCCCGACCCGCTTGTGCCATTATTGATACAGATATTCTTATTTATTATTCCGCCTGTCGCAAGGGAAAGAGAGATACCGGAACTCCCGTTAGAGTAACATTCATTATCCGTTATCTTTATGTCATTGGAGCTGTAAATATAGATACCATTTCCCTGGTTTTTAAAAACTTTATTCCCCTGAATTATTGAATTGCTACCTATATATCGACTATATAGTCCATTCCCCCCATTATAAAATACTGAATTTTCGCTGATATTAGGCGAGTAAGAATAATTTAAGTATATAGCATGGGAGGCGCACCCGCTGATGCTGCAGTTGCTAATAACCGGATTAAAAGAAGAATAAGCGTAAATGGCGAATTGCGAAGCATTGGACATATTTATCCGGTTGATTTTAATGTAATTAAGATGGTTCAACTCAAAGCAATACTCCGCGAACCCGCCCGCATCAATAAAAGATCCGCGCGGTGAACCGACGAAAGAGAGATAATTGTTTGCGGTTCCGGCGATAGGAGGAATTATCGGATCGGTAATGGCGTAATTGCCGGTATCGACATATATTACATCACCGGGGCTGAGACTGTGATGATCGAAGATTGACTGGATGGAATCCAGGGGAGAATCCGGTGTGGTTCCGGAATGAGTCGGCCAGGACATTCCGGTGGATGAACAATAATAATCCAGTTCCGAACTATCATCATTAACATAATAACTGGTTCCGGTTGCCCCGGTGGAGGCGGGAGGGTGGGAAGCGGTCAGTGTATTCCCGTAAGCCCCCAGGTTGATTCTTCCCCCATTTGGCGGTGGCTCCAGGCCTGAAACTGAAGTGGGTTCCCCCCGGTCCAGACCGGGGGAATCATTCCCATCGTTACTCCAGCCCCAACCCGGCTTATAGCTCCCCCCGCTGCTCTGCAGGTGATAGTTGCCTCCGCCGACAAATAGGGGATCCGCGCTCAGGCTGGACTGGTCCAGGAAACTGGCCGCGGTCCAGTCATTGAAAGTGGCCTGAGCTGTACCATCCCAGTAACCGATATCGGCATTGTTAATGGCGTAGAGGTCATTATAGTCGGAACTCAGCCCCGTCTGGCTCAATTCTTCCACATAAAGGGCGGTTATTCCCACTCCATCACCGTAAAGAATATTGTTTAATAAGCTGCAGGAGATCGATCCATCAGTAGCATTGTCTTCCAGGAATATCTCCCTCGTTCCATTCTCCGCCATGGTACAGCTCTCGATCACACTCTTATATGAAGTGGTAAGATGGATCCCGGCCCTGGAGTTGGAATAGACCAACATATTTTTAATGGTGATATAATCCCCGGTTACTTCAATCCCATCTCCCCCGTTGTCGTAGCTTCTCCCTTCAAGTATGGTATTATGATCACCGGAGATAAATATCCCGCTGTCAACCGCTTTAGTAGTTGAGAGATTATTAATCCGGTAATAGTCCCCGGTTACCTGGAGACAATTTAAAATTGAGGCGTCTCCTTCCAGGATTACCTCCCCATTATACCCTTCGATAAAAACCGGTGATTCTTCAGAACCTTCATCACCGGGGGAAAATACCAGGGAGGATGAGAGCAGGTAAGTTCCGGGATTGATATAGACCGTATCGTTAGGTTCCAGATCGTAATTATCCAGAATCCAGCGCAGCCCCGTGGTGGTACTCTCAATATCTTCGGCGAAAATGATAGTAGCGGTCTTGAATTCCCAGTAACTGCCCGGTGTGTCGGTATCGGCAAAAAATTCGCTTACGTTGGGGAGATCGCTGTCATCCCGACACTTCACCTGCCAGTAATAAGTGGTGGTGGAATTGAGTTTGGGCCGCCAGACTAACGGTATCAGCCAGCCGGAAGTCTGCAAGTCGGGGGAGTTGAAACCGATATCGGTATCAATCCGGAAGTAGTATGGCACATTGTTTAATCCGGCCAGGCTGTCCATAGGCTTTCTGGCGACCAGAGAAGTTGTGATGGGTTGACTGCTTGCGCCATCTTCCGGGGATAATGATCCGACTTCTACCGGGGGAGAATTATCCGCGATAAAGATGCCGCTTCCGGCTTCCGGTTCCCCTGAAGCATGGGAGACTTTTATCCGACAGGTGCCACTGTCGCTGGAAGAAGCCGTATTCCAGTTTAAATAGGGGGTGGAATCGTAAGCGATATTCTCCGTAATGGAGAACCAGGTAACCGAATCCACGGAGTAAAATATATCCAGTTGGTCTGTAACATTGCTCCATCCGGTTCCAATTGGTAGATCGGAAGAGCGTCGTGTAGGGAAAGAGTGTAGATCTCGGTGGTCGCCGTATCATTAAAAAAAAAAAAAAAAAATAAAGAAAACAAAAAAAACAAAAAAACAAAACAAAAAACAAAAAAAAAAACACAAACATCGTACTAGTTCGAGAGACACTGACCGTAAA
>CAKZYZ010000082.1 GCA_937885075.1 uncultured bacterium
CGAGATATATCAGTGTGACTGGAGTTCAGACGTGTGCTCTTCCGATCTCCGGGCGGGGGGGCGCGCCGATATTCTGACCGAGGGGAATAATCACCCGCGGCGGGAGAGAAAGTTCCTTAATCTTCTTCCCCTCAGTCCGCCCCTTATGTTCGGGGATATGAATCCCCCTTTTAAATGTCAGCAATCCGGGCATCTTTTTTAGCCGCAAAAATTTGAATGATTTTCACCGGCGGGGCCGCTTTATTAGCCGCAAAAAGGCACAAAATTCACAAAAATTACCAACACCTCGGCCAGGGTTTTTTGGAGGTTGAACAGCCTGTCCGCCGTGGCTTTAGCGGAGGCTGGTTGAGCGTTTAGTTTTTCTGTATTTTCTGACGTTCGAAGTTCGATCTTCAATGTTGTGAATCAACAGTTAACAGAGCCGGATACTTGATATCCTGATCCCCTGATATCCCGATACCCTGATCTATGTTCAGTCTTTCTCCTTACCAGAGCATTCCCACCCCTTTTACATCCATCAGATCCGGTTGATTATCTCTCTTCTCAATAACTATCGCCCAGAGGCGGACTTTTCGGGATAAATATTTTTTCAGATCGATAGTATCTCCGGATAGAAAAGCAATCGGCCTGGAATCAAAACGTTTTTTTAACAGTTTATAGGCATACTCGCGATCAGCGTCAGAAACCGGCTGACCGAGCTTTTCGATATACCCACTATATGATTTTGCCACTGCTGACCGCGTGGATCGGGGCGACGAAATAGTCTGTGACGAGGAGGACTCAGGTCGCGCTGTTGGCGGCTCAGGCCGCGATGATGTTACTATCCGGGCCGGCGGAGGTGATGGAACCGGAATCGGGGTGGAAACCGTTATAACGATCATCTCCCTCTTTCCGGGAGACAGACTATCCTGAACCCCGGAAGAAGAAACCACTTTCACTGTCTCGCCTGATCCCGGAACCGTACCGATCGGAGTCTGGTCTATATAGCGGGAACTCACCCAGAGTCGTCCGGTATCAGGGAGGGTGATCTTCACCCACCCCCCCTTCTTCTCCAGAACCGTAAGAGCGGTTCCTTCCCGGAGAAAAGTAAGTCGTCCGTACGAAATCCCCGGACCGCTCCGGACGTTAACCCGGCGTCCGGTAACCAGTCCATCTTTAACGTACTGCTCCGAGACCCAGGCGAATATCTTCATCGGCGGGATAATAGCGCACCACTCCCCATCAGTCAGGAGAATCCGTACCTTCTGCCCTCTCTCCAGCTGACCGACGACCTCCGATCTCAGACCGGGACTGATCCGCATATTAACGTTATCCCCGGTAACTATACCCGGCACGGAAGTAACTTCAGCAAAGACCGGGAATCCGAATGAGGCGACACAGAAGAACGCGATAATCAATATGCCCAGGTAAGCTCGCACATTCCAAGATCTACGCCCTAATAAAAAAAGTATATTTTTAACGTTTTCTATCTTCAATATAGAACTTAGCGCCTTCGGCGCAATCTCGTAGTGCAGGACTTCAGTCCTGCCCAACGAAGGCAGGACTGAAGTCCTGCACTACGAACTTATTGAAATTCCGAAGCAGGAACTTAGCCCTCGCTTCGCTCAGGCAACTAAATTGAACTACGAATTTCACGAATTACACGAATTATACTGATTAAGAGAAAAACAATCCGCCCAATCCGCTTAATCTGAGGTTTATTAAAATTCCGAAGCAGCAGGTTATCGCCTTTGGCGCAAAGTTATTCCTTTACCAGCGTCTTGGGCAGACCCAGGATAGACTGCTCTTCGTCCCACTTACCCTTCTCCTGAAGATAACGCACCCGCTCATAGCGTTTAAGTACGTTCCTCTTTGGCTTGATCTTTCCTTTTCCTCCAAAACTGGGATGCTGTGACATTTGAATATCCTCCAAATTAAATATATTAGCCACAAAGGCACCAAGACACTAAGAAAAGATCAAAAAAGAAGAACAAACAAGATTGCTGTATCTTCAAATCATTTCTTTGTGCCTTTGTGTCTTAGTGGCAAAAGTTGTAAAGCTAAGTTCCTTAATTATCCGAAGAGTATAACTTTCTGAAAAAAATGAAAAGGAAAGTTTTACACTTGTTTGACCCTACTCGAAAAACATCCGGGGCACTTTAGTTTTTTGAATAGCCGTCGTGACACACTTTGCCTGGCACCACCAAGTCCAAAGCGACAACTTTTTTCATCCGCCATAGTGCTTGCACGACGGAGGAAGGCACTTTTTATCCGCCGAAGCTTTAGCGAAGGAGGAAAGGCACTTTAGGCACTTAGAACTTCCCTTTCTTCTCTTCCCCCCCCCCCCCCTCCTCTCGCCGCTCCAACAATTCCCATCACTGCCCCGGCCCCCTCCTCCATGCTACTCGTGTCGGC
>CAKZYZ010000083.1 GCA_937885075.1 uncultured bacterium
TCACTGTTTTTTTTTTAATGATACGGCGACCACCGAGATCTACACTCTTTCCCTACACGACGCTCTTCCGATCTCGGCCTGTGTATAAATAGTGCTCGTATAAGAAAAAGTAAATTCCTCGATGTGAAAGAATATGTAACAGACCAGCGTATGAAGAAGAATGAAGATGATAAAAAAATTAAATACCGGGGGAAAAGAGCGGAATTTCTCCCGGGCAAAGAACAGCCAGTAAACAATCAGAAGAGCGGCAAAGATGGGAAAGAGTTTGGAGAGGTTAAAGCTGGATACTTTTTGCAGTCCTGGTCCCCAGGAGAGGAAGAAAGCGCTTGAAATCAGGAGGAGGAGACGAAGAGGACTATTGGTAATTTCAAGTCGATCCGATGTTTCTCTCGCAGTCATTGCAGAACTTAGCCCTCACTTCATTCGGGCAACTTTTTTGACCACGAAGGCGCGAAGGTCACGAAGGAAATTATAAAATACTCATAAAAAATTTCCTTTTCTTTATCAACTCCGTGTTTTCCGTTACTTGGTGGTGATAATGTATTTGTTTTTTTGTAGTTATTGGAGGAGATGCGGATTTAGAAGTAAAATTCCGAAGCCTCTGACCGCATTAACTTGCTTCAGAATCATTGACTGTATCGTCATTAATCTGTTTTTGCAATAATTCTGTCGCCTTCTCCTATTGCTTGTAATCCCATTGAGCGCATATCCGCGTCCATCATAATCTTTACCAAATCTGCGAACTTAATCTTCGCTTCCCATCCTAGTTTATTCCTGGCTTTCGTCGGGTCAGCTATGAGCACCTCCACTTCCGTTGGTCGATAGTATCGGGCATCAATTTTTACATACTTTTTAGAATCTAATCCGACATAAGCAAACGCTTGCTCTACGAACTCTCGAACCGAATGAGTTTCCCCGGTGCCGATGATAAAATCATCCGGGTAGTCTAATTGAAGTATTCTCCACATTGCTTCAACATACTCCGGCGCGTATCCCCAATCCCGTTTCGCCTCCAGGTTTCCAAGGTAAATATACTCCTGTTTCCCGGCAACAATATTAGCAATCGCACGGGTAATCTTTCTGGTTACAAACGTTTCACCTCTCCGGGGAGACTCATGATTAAAAAGAATCCCATTGCAGGCAAACATTCCATAGCCATCTCGGTAATTTTTGGCCATCCAGTAAGCATAAACTTTAGCGCACGCGTAGGGACTTCTAGGCCTGAAAGTCGTTTTTTCATTTTGGGGCGGAGGTGACGAGCCAAACATCTCACTGCTGGAGGCCTGGTAAAATTTAATTTTCAGCTCGCTCTTTAAAATCGCCTGGAGCAGTCTGGTAGTACCCAGGCCAGTAACATCGCCGCTATATTCCGGCATATCAAAACTCACCCGTACGTGACTCTGCGCACCCAGGTGGTATACCTCATCGGGCTTAATGTTATATATAATATTGGTAATTTGCTCGGAATCGGACAGGTCCCCATAATGTAGGAATAATCTTGTATCGGGAGCATGTGGATCTTTATAAATATGCTCGATTCTTTTAGTATTGAAAGTTGAAGCCCGTCTGATTAATCCGTGCACTTCATAACCCTTAGCAATCAATAACTCTGCTAAGTATGAACCATCTTGTCCGGTTATCCCGGTTATAAACGCTTTTTTCATTAATATATTTCCCCTGTTAAATAAGTAGGTCTTACCAACAATCTATAATGCTAAAGCTACCGGTCAGGACGATTTCGATAGTACTCGATCGTCTTCTTCAATCCTTCATCAAAATCCGTTCGGGCCACGAATCCGAATTCTTCCCGGGCCTTGGCAGTATCCAGACACCGTCGGGGTTGACCATCGGGCTTGGTAGAATCCCAACGAATTTCCCCCTCGAAGCCGCAATGCCGGGCAATCTTGTCGACCAGATCTTTGATCGTGATCTCTTTCCCGGTCCCGATATTCACGGGATCAGGATTGTTATAGCACTCCAGCACCAAGATCAAGGCCTCGGCCGCATCTTCAACGTAAATAAATTCCCGGGAAGCCCGCCCCGTTCCCCATATTGTAATGTGATCATCACCGGCATCAATGGCATCGGAACACTTCTTGATCAAAGCGGGAATCACATGGGAACTTTGCGGATCAAAGTTATCCCCCGGACCATAAAGGTTAACCAGAAGAGGATAAACCGCGTTAAACTTATACTGCTCCCGATAAGCCTGCCCCTGAACCAAGAGCATCTTTTTCGCCAATCCATAAGGGGCGTTGGTCTCCTCGGGGTATCCACCCCACAGATCCTCCTCTTTGAAAGGTACCGGCGTGTATTTTGGATACGCACAGATGGTTCCCACGGTTATGAACTTCTTAACGCCGTAAATCCGAGCCTGCTCCATTAATTGAACGCCCATTATGATATTGTCATAGAAGAATGTTCCTGGCCTCTTCTGGTTGGCTCCAATTCCACCCACGATCGCGGCCAAGTGAATGATATAGTCAGGTTGTTCTTTTTGAAGGAGTTCAATAATATTTTCTTCTTTTCGCAAATCACACTTCTCTTCCAGGGGGAGGACTATATTCACATAACCTTTTTCTTGAAGTTTTCGCACCAAATGCGTCCCCAAAAAACCCGCGCCGCCGGTCACCAGCAGTTTTCTTTCTTGATGTACTTGCATTTATTACCTCCGGGTATGTTTAAAAATACTAATGGAATCCTTATTCCAACGTAATCATGTTTTACTCGAAAAAAAGATTACGGCTTCTGCTGAATACTATAGTCTGTCATTGTCAACCCATAAGAATGAAGCAATCTCATTCGTCTCATCATAGTTAACTGTAAATCGACATCCTGAGATTGCCGTGTCCCCCCGATATTCATCGGGGTCCCTGAAATGACTATTTCACAAAACTCTTTAAAAAAGCCCTATTCTCGAATTGTCCTTTAATAAACTCAAAATAGCAATATTGATTATATTAATACAACGCACAGTTTTTCCCCGCGCGGCAAGTCATTGCTTCAGCCAGGTAATCAATAATCAAGTTTGGGTGATTTGAGATCAGGCTGTCCTAGGGCGCCCACCACCAGGATCTTTTCCTATGCGGTCAACTCGGGAAGATATTCCCCGTCAACCGTATTCATCTTATAAATGCCAACCAGCATCAACTATTCTCCAGGTTCAAGACTCCCCGCCTCGGTTTAATGCAAGAATCACGGGAAAACCATCCTCCCTCAGATTTATTATATCCCATCATCATTTTTGCGGTGTATCTGCTGCTTCTTAGCCTGGATAAAAGCATTGCGAGTAGTCAGGTCATGATCACTGAAGTAGCGAAATTCCGGAGCCAAACGGGCGCGATCAATTCCCTGCTTATCTTCCGTGCAAATATCCGATACAATTTCAAACTCGGCGTTTTTTATTGAATTTATATGAACGGAATAAGGGGCGCGGTTTAAAAAAAATCGCCGTTTGCCCTTGATGAATTTCCATAACCACCTTGAATAAGCCCAATGCCCGTTCCACTTAGTTGCCGTATTGTGGCATTTAAAATCTATCTGATGAGAAATAAAGCCTCCCGGCTTGAGCCACTGATACATTGCCTGATAGCAACTCTGGATGTCTTCCACATGTTCCATTACGGCCTGGGAATATACCATGTCAATAGATGATTCGTCTATCACGGATGAAATATCCCACGGCACAATATAGGATATCCATTTCGACTGATCTTCCATTGAGCCCATCTTCTTGATCGCTTCTCTAATGGCAAGAAGACGGGGGGGGGCAAGCGCTTTCCGAAGGTGATCATGGGGAAGAATTTCAGCAGGAAAGCGATACGAGTTTAATTTTGGCCCTATTTTTGGGAATTCTTTTTCCCCGGGAATATCTTCCCGCCTTTGAAAAAGATCAATCATCTCTTCGAAAATACTCAGGTTTCGGGCTTCATTAGCAAAGCGGACGACATCAAAAGCGTGATAGGCTTCGCTCCCGGAAATCAGCCCCGCGATACCTATTCCCAGAGAATCTCCCGGTCCGATTTCTGCTATAACCGGAGGTGGACCTTTTATAAGGCCGTTCTTAAAAGCCAGGCAGAGATGCCGTAACCAGATCGAATAGCAATAACGGGCGGAATCGGTGCCGCCGGATTTACGGGAAAACAAGTTGCTGGTGCCCGGAAAAAAAGAAATAAGGCCTTTAAGCAACACCGGAGTAAGTATCATTAGTTATTTCCTCCATAATTCCTTTGGCGACGAAAATCTATATATTTTGAATTTCCGGCCTTGTTATAAATATGTTCTATAAATCCAGTTTGGGTGATTTGAGCTCGGGCATTTGTAAGGCGTCGACGAGATGGAGATACTCCGGCCAGAAGTGTCCCGGATGCCAGTTCAAATCAGGATCAAAATAACCGGGGCAGTCATAAATCGCTCGGGGTTGAAATGTATAACTGATCTCGCAGAAGACCGGTTCGTTCTCCGGCGTAAAGAGAAAGTCATAGGCCATCGACTGAAACTTCAACTCGCGGGAGACTTTGAAAGCGATCTCGACACAGCGGAGATCGACCTTATCCAGATCGTAATCTATCATCCCGCTTCCGGAAGCACGAAAATCGTTTGATCGAGTTAAGCGCCGGAAGATAAAAGCTCGAGCGCCGATTACGGTGACCCGGGTATCGAACTGATTGTCGGGCATAAAATCCTGGAAAAGCGCGTAGTTTTTATGGACCCGCCAGAAAGGAGAAACATCCAGACCATGAAATCGCCGGTAAAGATTGCCGGCAATGTGGTGAAGTTCACGATAAAGGCTGAAGTGCTGGAACCGGACACTGCCGGCGTGGTGAAACTTTTCCGGGTATATACCCCTCCCGAATATCCGCTTGACCAGTTTCCGGGCCTGGGGCCGGTCTTTGACCATAATCACATTCTGTGAACCGGCGCCGCCCCGGAGCTTGAAGACCGCAGGGAAGTCGGCCTCTTCAACCCATCGGCGGGCCGCCGGCTTCTCCCAGAAGATATGGCTTTTAACCATCGGGAATCCGAATGGTTTAAGAAGAAGGTACTGCCTGATCTTGTCATCATAATGCCAGGAGGTATTGAGGTCTGGGAAGCAGGGAGTACCTATTATTTTCTCGATAACCGGAAGGATATCCCGGGCGATTTGAATGTGAGAATCCCACTGGCCCCAACGAAGAATAAAAAGATCAAGTGATCGTACTTTATTCCAGAAATCGGGATCAGACGCATCCAGACGAACAAATTCGATCCCGTTGTGGGCCAGGATCTTTTCGTATGCCTCATTGACGCCCAGATCTTTTCCGTTCGGATCTGTTGTCAGATATATACCAACCAACATTTAACATCTCCTCCCTCTGTTAATCAGATTAGCGCACATCGTAAACGATACTATCTTTGTATTTCGAATAGCAGCTATCATAATTCTAGTGTAGCCGCGCCGGAAAAAAACTTCCACGGTTCTAACCGGCCGGTTCTTTCAAAATAATATTACAAGATCTATTAATTAACCATCGCGGTTCTTAGTTTCCAGAATCGTTATCAAAGCTTCCCGGTGCGATTCGCACCGGATATGGTTAAGAGTACTGGCATAAGATCGATTCGATCTGAATAGCCGTGGGAAACCCAGCTTATTATTGATTCGGCCAAAAAATGATCCATACCCATGTAGGCCGTTCAGGTACTGGAGTTCCATCTTCCGGCAATACTCCTCCCATCGGCTCCGTAGAGCTTTTTCATCTTTCAGCACCTCCGACCGTTCGGAGATATTAGATAGGAGCGAAGTTTCCGCGGCCTTCTCAATTCTCCTAACCCCGGGCAACGGAGCCGACTGTATATGAGGAACCAGTTCCAGTTTGGTCTTGCCCGGTCCATCGACATTAAGAACCACTAAAAATCCCCGGTTCCAATCCTGAAAGGATACCGGAAGATCAAAGAGGAGATTCCCCTGCCCGTAAACCAGAAAAGCCCCCTGATACTCTTCCCAGCAGCCGGGGCAGTGGGTATGCTGGCAGATAACGGTGTTTGCTCCGCTCTCCGCCAGAAAACGGCAGAGTTCCCGCAGGCCGGGGGTAGGAAAATGATAATGCTCCACCCCGGCGTGGAGAAGAACGATCAGATAGTCCCACTCTTTGGCCCGTTCCCTTATATCCCGGAGAAAATTAATCAGGTTCAGGGGGTTCGCCCCCGGAGAATCTTCTCCCGCGATTGAAAACTCGTGCTCGGCCATACCAGCCAGTGCTATCCGGATTCCGTTATATTCCCGGATGAGGATCTTCCGGGCCGCCGCGAGATCTTTACCGGCCCCGACGGTGTCGATCCCCTGGTCATGGCAGGCCGACAGAGTGCTTTCCAGTCCGGCCGCGCCATGATCCATTATATGATTGTTGGCCAGATTAAGAATACCGATCCCGGCCTCTTTTATTCCGGAGATAGCTCCGCTCGGGATCCCCAGAACCGGCCCGATCTTGGAGATCGGACTCTCTTCTTTTATCAGGGGAACTTCCAGATTAACCAGAGAACAGTCCGCCTCCTGAAAGATCGGAAGGAGATCATGAAAAAGGGCTTTCGCGTCTCCCCGGACAGAAGGTTCCTCGTTTACTCCCACCGGACAAAAATCTCCGCCTATTACTATCTTAATCATAGTTTTACCTGTCAGTTCAGAATGCTGCTGTTGATAGCTCAACCATTATTATTTTTTTAGATCATTCTATATTCTGCCATCTACTATCCGTCCTATGTCAACTGTCAACTTCCCTTCCCCGTCAACTGTCAACCATCAACCGTCAACTTTCCTTCCCGTCAACCGTGAACTTTCCTCCCCCGTCAACTTTCTTTGTGTTGACAGAGATAGATAAGAGTTTGCCCGAAATTCCGGAGAAATCCCGGTCGGGATAGTGCGAACTCTATTCTCCGTAGAAGCGGCCGAGGGAGAAGCATACGGTTCTCTGTGGTCGGTAGAACCCCGAAATGATATACTTCCTCAATTATGAGACCATTCCCGGAGACCAGTTCCTCCACTTCTCCGGGGGACATCCCCTTAAACCCTCTTCGGCTGGCCAGCTGGGCCAGCCGGTTCCGGAGACTGGCCGTATTCTTATGATTATTAAAGATCAGTACCCCTCCCGGGGCTAGGTGCCGGGTGATCACCTCCATAGCTTCCTCTCTCAGTTCAGTCTGAGCATTGGGGAAAAAGCGAAACGCGGTGATGAGATCAAAAACCCGGTCTCCCAGGATATCTTCCCGGGTCAGGTCGGCTTCGATAATCTCCGCGCCGGGGATGGCCGACCGCGCCACTTCCAGCATCGGGGGAGAGAGATCTACCCCGACCGATACCCCGGCCCGGGGGGAGAAATACTCTAAGACCCGGCCGGTGCCGCAGGCAAAGTCCAGATGGTGAAAGGCTTTTCCGAGCTGATCTCTTGATAGGATCCGGTCAAAGACTCTCTTCTCATGCTCCCAGACCAGGGAACGATATGGCTGGTCTGAAAATTGCCGGTGGTACGACTCGCCTTTACCGGGAGTAAGGTGACTGTCGCGATAATCTGATTCTATAGGATTCATCATGAAATTAATTTTTCCTGCCGCAGTTCGCGGATAAATATCCACGCCAGGCGATGGCTGAGAAAAAGAAGCGGCCTTTCCCGCCAATTGGCGTTTGCTTTTCGCTGGGGCCGTTTAAAGGCAAAGAAACTCTCCGCGTAATCGGCCAGCATCGCAGGAGATGGAGCTTCCGGGGAGCTATGATAATATCCCTCCAGAAAAGACCGGGCCACCTGGAGCATATCCCGGGCATGAAAATGTCTTAGAGTGGGACGGTAAAAGAGGTTGTTTATAAACCAGATCATGTCAAAACAGGGAGTCCCCCGGGTAGCCTTTCCTCCGTGAACCCCTGTCATCTGCCAATCGATAATAACCAGGCCGCCGGTTCCGTCCCGGCAGACATTGTAAACACTGAAATCCCCGTGCAGAAATACCTCTCCCCCCTCCCCGGCCAGGGGCGCCGGCAGCGGTTCCACCATATCATCCGGGAGTTCGAGATCCCGGTGAATAACGGATAGGGCTTCTCCCAATCGGTGAGCCGCCGTCCGGTACGCTCTGTCAAAGATAAAGGCCTCCTGGAAAGGAACTAGGTTATCGATTTTTTCGAAAACAGCTATTCCCCGGTCCGGATCAAACTCAATCACCTGGGGAACCCGAAAGAGTCCGCTCGCCTCGGCGATTATTCTCCCTCTCCGTGACTTCTCAACCTCCACCTGCATACGAAGGGGATCTCCGGACTTAACCACATTATCACGGTTGATAGATATTTTGCTGTTCATGATGTAGGAACTCCCCTTTTTCCACGTTTCAAAAGAGAAATCATATAGAAAATATCCGACCTGCGCGGTATCATTATCTCCCCGACACCGAGGCCGCTCAGACGGGAAAACCAGAAGAGAATTACAACGGCACCCGCCAGGTAACCAGCGGTAACGGCGACTGCCGCGCCGGAAAGACCGATCAACGGCAGTAGAAGAAGCAGCATTCCCAGATTGACCAGCATGCCGACTCCCACACTGATAGACGCGATACCGGGATGATCAGTACCGATCAGGTATGGAACAATAACTTTTGAGGCGCTCCGAATCAATACTCCAATACTGATAATCCGGATCAGAGGAATGGCAGGAGCAAAAGCGGGGGAGAAGAGAATGACCACCAGTGGCCGGGTGAAGATAACGAGAAGAATAAGGGCGGCCCCGCAGACCAGACCGGTCAGACGGGCGCTCCTAGCTACCAGTTCTTTTTTTCCTTCCCGATCACGGGCGGAACGAGGGATCAGAACAAGAGTCAGAGTGTCGGGTACAATCATTACCTGGATGGTCACCCGAATGGCCACAGCAAAGAAAGCTATCTCTTCCCTGGTGGCGAATAGGGCGAGGATCAGTGTACCAACCTGGACATTGGCCATGTTACTGATCTTGGCAACGTAATACCGCGCCCCGTAATGCAGCATCTCCTTGAGCTGGGAAATATTGGGAGTTTTGAAGACAGCCCCGTCTTCACGATAAAAAAGGACCAGCGTAAAAGTAATGGTAACGATCCCGGCGGCCAGGATCCCGAAGAGAGCCCCGTTTACCCCTCCGCCCTGAATCCGGACAAAGAAGAAGACAAAGATGAGCTGGGAAACACCTTGGACAACCGAGACCAGCATATATTGTGGAAATCGCCGGGCGGCCGTGAGAAGATTAAGGAAGATCAACGAGAAGAGGTTCACAGGGATCAGAATAAGGGCAAGTCGGAAGGATGCAGGAGACGCTTTATCCAGGAAAGGGAGTCCGGAGTGGAGTACTCCAAAACCAACCAGCATGGCCGCCACTGAACCCAGACCCCCATAGATAAGGACATTGGTTATTCCCTCCGGGATACTGAAGCGCCGGGAGGCAACAAAGTAGAGCCCGGCAACATCACAACCCACCACAAACAAGGTGGTGAGAATAGCCGTGTACATGACGCAGATGGCGTACGATCCCCGCCCCGCCGGGCCCAGGAACCAGGCCAGACAGCTCTGTGTCCCAAGAGCGGTAGCGATGGTTGCCGCCCGGGCCAGGAAGGTAAAAGAAAAATCATGGAGGCCTCTTCTCAAAATAGTCGATCTCCCGGCTCAATGAGCTGCCGGAGCAACTCTCCCAGGATCCGCTCTCCAGCCGAGAGATATTCTTTCTCCATGCGGCTGCTCTCCGCCCCGGTCATAAAGACTGGTATGCATATCATAAGGTATGGGCTGAGCCTCGATCTCATTCGAGACCAGCACATATTCCCCCGAGGGCCAATCTTTGGTGCGGGGATAGGGACGAAATGACCATATTTCACTCCTCTTCCCCATTTTCCTCCGCTTCTCCGAGAGAAATTCACGATGATTCTCATCTACTACCCCGGACAGGATAATCAAACAGTCCTTATCCAGCGGTTGGTTAACCCGGAACAGATAATCAACCTGGTAACGTTTATCTCCGATCTTTTGAAAATCAAACTCCACCAGATCGGCCTCCGGACAGATTTTACCGACAAGGGGATTATCTTCAAGGAGTTGGGAAGATTTTTTTTCGAAAGCGGAAGACGCCGAGGAAGAACTCCTGCTATCTCCTGCCAATCGGTATAGATCGATCAAGTTTCCCGCCCGGTTAATCTCTTCAATAAGATCCGCTTCCGTCAGTCCGCGGCTCCAGCCCAGAGGAACGACATCACCATACAGTTGTCCTCCACTCTGCTTCGCGGGATCATAGAAAGAGATCTGGAAATTATAGGCAATCGGACGGGCATTAATGGCACTTGAGACCAATACATATTCCCCTGGTCGCCAGGCCGATGTCGGCGGATCCGGTTTAACGGACCAACTCTCGCTCTCTTTGCCGGCTTTCCTCCGTTTTGGTGATAGTTGATCACGGTTTTCCGCCAATACTTTTCCGGTGATTCCAATGGCCAGATTTGTTTTAAACTGTTTATTGACCCGAAAAAGAAAGTCCACGTAATATCGGTTCGGACCGGGACGGCGGTAATCAAAAGCGACCAGATCTACTTCCGGACAGGGTGACCCCAGTGGAACTCCCTGAGATGCCAGTATATCCATACGCTCCGACAGAGCACGGTTAACCGCGTCGGCCTCTCCACCCCGGCTGGAGTATTCTTCCTTCATCCTGAAAAGAACTACTATATCATCGGTAGCATTAATCCGGTTAATCAGGGCCCCTTCATCAACCGGATCACCGGTAGTTTTTGACTGGAACCAAGCAGGATCTTCCGGAGCCCGAGAACAGGCCGAAAGAGAAACAAGCAGAACAACCCCCATCACCAAACATATTATTGCGGCCGGTCGCCGATAAGAATTACTTGCTTTATACATTAAATGCCTCCATTTTGCTTTGCAATTGACTATAGCGGATACTCTATATTAAGCATTCCCATCAAGTCAATGCCGAACTTCTCGTTGGAACTTCTCGTTGGATTAAGCGTGAGTTCGTTAGTAGTTAGAACAGTACCCATCGGCTACAAGCCCGATCCGGTCCGAAAAAACCAGATATCACCATTTTCTTTTCCGTAGCGTCCGATCGAACGGACCCGCCAGAGGTAGGTTGTTCCCGGCTGCAGCCGTTCCCCCGGATCCAGCTGGCTCTCAGCAAGACCGGAGACGGTCGGATACTCCGGTTCCTCTTCGCCCACTTTCCAGAGGAAAAAATCATACGAATTTGCCGCGTTGCAGTCAGCCCAATCAAAGATATGATCGAGAGAAACCCCGGTCTCTCTATTTTTTGGGGAGGGTGAAGCTGGCTTGAGGACCCGGTTCCGGTTCATTCCATCCTCTATCGAGCCTGCTTCTACATACCGGCCCTCATAACGATCAAGGCTCAATAGTCTCTGGCAGAAATATGGACTGTGCGGCGTAAACCCGAATGTGTTAACTCCCCGTTCTAAGTATCTCCGGGCCTGGCGGTAATCATTTCGAAGAAAAGCGAGCTCCGCCAGATACCTCAGGTTGGTCTGATCATTGGGGTGGAGATAAAGCGCTTCCCCGGCAAAAGCAACCGCGGCATCATAGTCTTTCAGGCTCATCGCCAACCCGGCGAACTGATGGCAGGAGATATGCCTCATGTTGGCGTCAAAGAACATCGTCGGCAGGATACGGCCGGTCAGCCAGTTGAATCGATTCTGAACCTTTATCCGGTCATAGACCCCTTCTCTCCGAACAAATTCTCTTGCCTGCGGGGAATACTGTTCGGGGTTATCTATTATCTTCTGATACGCCAGAACTTTCTTAATCTCTTCGCGCTCTCTCCGAAACTCCCGATCTCCCCGGATCGTATATCCTACCGCCGTAGCGAAGAGAAATAACCAGAGAACGATCAGGCAATTGAATCCCAGTACCGGCCAGGCCGGCAGACGTATCCGGAAGAGTGGTCTCTCTCTGTACTGACTATTAAGAATTGCCGCTACGCCGGCAATCCAGATCTGGGTACTGACCTTCTCCGAGGTGAAGGTGGTAAACTGCATAACTACCAGACCCACGACCGACGCCCCCGCAGCCAGTATCAAACCCCTCCCCCTTCCCTTCCAGGCCAAACGGAGAAGAAGAACGAAGATTAAGAGAAAGAGAAGCGCGCCCGGAATGCCGAGATCGACATACGCCTGAAGATAATCATTATGAACTTCCCAGTTAAGGGTCTTAACCTCCGCCCGGCGGAGATATGGTGTCGCGACAATGGGAAAGTTCCCGAAACCGGCGCCTAAAAGAGGATCGGTAATTCCGAGACACGGTGCCCAGAAAGAGAGTCGCTGCCGCGGGTTCAGGATAGTCTTCAGTGCGTGAGAGAATTTAAGCTTCCCCTTAAAGCTCCCCTCCGAACCGGCGGGTAAACCTACAGCCAGAGCAATAAGAAAAACCAGAACGGCCGGAATGAGAAGAAAGAGCAACTTCTTTCTATAAGCAGCAATCCTGCGGTATCCTCCCGCCGCTATCAGATAGATGAGGCCGACCAACAGACCCACCCAGGCCCCCCTGGTCTTGGTGAGGAGGAGGAATAGCAGACTGAGAATCAAGGTGACCAGCGGGATTGCGGACTTCCACCCTCGGCCCCTGAGATACCTGACCAGGGCAAACGGCAAGATTACCATCAAGTACATACTGGCGTAATTTCGCGAACCCATGGTTGCCCGGGGAACCGCTGTCCCGGGAAAACTGTGGACCAGAGGCAGGGAAGGGGAAAAATACTGTAGGATGCCGATCGCCGCGACCAGGGAGGTCATAAGAAAGAAAGACAACCAGAAGACATCCGATTCCCAGAACCGGGTCCGCCGGGCCAGCAGATATGCCAGAGTAGGGAGAAGGAGGGCCAGCCAGCGCTCAAACCCGACCCGGGTCTGGACGGCCCAGGTTAGTGAAATGAGTGCCCACCCCAGATATATCAGCCATGCCGCCCCCAGAAGAGTAACACTGAACCCAAACGGCCTCCGGGGCGGAAGCAGAGCGAATCCCAGACCAATTGTAGCCGCCGCCCAGAAGGTCTTGGGGAGATAATTCCCCGACATCATATCAGGCAGGCAGGCAAAGACACCGAGCGAAACCAGCAGCCAGATTACCACGCGAAGGAGAGATGGTGAATCAGTCAAAGATGATTTATAATCCGGATCTGGCATCGGCGAACTTCGCGCCTTCGGCGCATCCTCGTAGTGCAGGACTTCAGTCCTGCCTTCGAAGTGCCCGCCAAGGCGGGGCTCTACAAACTTATTAAAATTCCGAAGCAGGAACTTAACTGCGCACTTTAGATTTAACCGCGGAGACGCACCCCGTAGAATGGGGCGCGTCTCTGCGGTTCAAATATCTATCTTCCCATCTATCTGCTTTGATTTTTCGTAACACTTAGCTCTTTGAAATTATCTCGGCCGGCTCGTAGCGGCGACCTTCAGGTCGCCACGCCTGGCGACCTGAAGGTCGCCGCTACGAGAATACCAAAGTTTGCGATAGAATTTTAATGAGCTAAAGTGTGACGATTTTACTAACTTTCTTTCACCAGGGTATTCACAACCAGGACAAGTGAATATCCGATCAGAGCCAACCCCATCGCGATCAGAACAGTTCTGGTTCTCCGGGGGCCAACCTTAATCGGATCGGCCTGGGCCTGATATAGGAGAACCGTACCGCTCCGGGAGATATTCTCCATCGAGACCCGGAGTAAAGCCACCTCTTCCGCCTTGACGGCAAGGGAAGCATGGACCTTGGTCAGATTCTCGACATCCCGTTTCTGCCGGGCAATCTTATTTTCACCGGCAAAGACGCTCTTCTCCAATCCTGCAATATCTTCCTCGATCGCGGCGAGCTTTACCTTCTTCGCCTTCAGTTTTGTCTCTAACTCCGCCAGTTCCTTCTCTTTAACCTCATACCCCTGACGATCCGCGGTATAAGCCTGATCATAATACGCCAGGAGATCCCGATCTTTCTTTACGGCACTCCGCAGCTCTTCCCTCTTTACAGCCAGCGGGGCAACTTCCCGGGCCAGATCGCTGATCTCCTTCCGGGTCGTCTCTAATGATTCTCTCCCCTTGGATATGGTGCTCTTCAGTCCGTTAATCTGACCGGAGAGTTTAACCATCTCTTTCTTGGTCTCTTCATAGATCGGGTTGCTGCTCTCAGTTCTCATCGAAGACAAATCTTTGCTCTTCTCCAGATCGCCGGCCAGATAGGCCTCCCATAGTTTGTCATCTCCGATTGCCTTACTGAGGCTGATCTTAGGACTGATATCCTTCAACTCTTCCTCTAACTTGCTATAGGTCGGCTCCAGACCGGAGAGGCTATTCCGGGCTTTCATGATCTCCCCCGAAATCTCTTCGATCTGCCCTCTCTTGATCTTCAGCATCAGATACTTATATTCCAGCCGGCTCTTCTCAAGAAACTCGGCTTCAGTCTTCTCATTTTTCTTCAACTTCCTGATTGTCCGGGTAATCCGATCGGTAAGAGGAGTGGATGCCGCCAGGGTATATTTTTTATCTTTCGCGAACTCTCTGACGAACACCTCTCCGATCCAGATGCCGTCCAGTTCCCGGGCGGCTAAATTCTCTTTAATCTTCTCCAGGAGCACGGCCCGGGTCGCGACATCTTCCTCTAAAGTAATAACCTCTTTGGAGAGATCGGAATATAGCTCCTCATTATGCTTCAGGAGCATCTTATTAACGGTAAGATTTGACTCCAGCAGTGACCTGGTATATTTCTCTTCACTCTCCAGGAGCGATCTGCTCACCTTCTCATAGATATTGGCGGTAAAAATACTGAGATCATCCACTCCGCTCTGGTAGATATCCTTTGTCTTCTTGAGGACAACCTTCGCCCACCGGTTGGCTATCACCATCGAAAGTTCCGAATCCCGGCTCGTGGCGGTCAACTTCACCATCGGCAGGAGATTCTTCTCTCGGCTCTGATCGCGCTTCACCGAAGTGGCCAGCATCTCCTGAAAATGCAGAAAATCAATCTCTCCCTCAATAATCCCCTCGTCTCTCAATTCCTGAAAAAGTTCCCATTTAACACTGGTGGACTCAACCAGCGACCGGAGTGTCTCAACATTAAGAGGAGGAATCTCCCCCGTAAGCGGAACCTCCGGCGGCTGAACACTGATCGCCGCCGTGGAACTATATCTATTAGAAGAAAGCAGACTGATCCCCCCCGCCACAACCCCCACCGCCAGCACAACAGTAAGTATCCGAATCTTATATCTAAAAAGAACCCGAAGAACCCCAATCTCATTCATATTTCTCTCCTTTAAGTATAGGTGTCGCGTCTTGACATTCAACTTAACACTATAGGTGTCGCGTCTTGACATTCAACTTACGCGCAATAATATCCGTGAGAATCTTATCAATTTGCTGATCCGTATTCCTGTCTTCTCCTATTCTTTCCTTCATCTTTCCGCAGGCTGCATACGATATCCCCCCGAAAATATCACCTAACTGACGCAGCGTACAGTCAGAATATTTATATGCCAGATAAACTGCGATCTTCCTCGGCAAACTATTCCTTGTTCTGTTAATGATGGAATCTATGTCCACTCCGAAATATTCGGCCACAATCTCTATGATGCCGTCTGGTTCCGGATTCACCAACAGTTGTCGATAGGCGGGGATATCCTTACTTACACTTCGTTCTTCAAAAGAAGATAGTACTTTTTCAACAAATGCATCATCCCCTAAGATAGTACCTGCTTTCATCTCCGTAAAGGGATTTATATCCGCTCCTTCTTTAACATCTTCGACAAATTGCCTGTATAATTTAACAGCTTTCTTCTTATCCCGGGAAAAAATATTCAGGACTTCCGATGTATATACCAGTGAGTCCCGACGGCCTATAAAATCCTTATAACTACTCCAGGGGAATTCTTGGGGGGATTTAACCATGCCGGCCCGGACAGGGTTGAGATGGATATATCTGCTTACATTTGCCAGATATCGCTCTTTCTGTATTAAACGAGCATCATATCGTCCATGAAGGACATGCCCGATCCTATCATGCCTGGTATTAAAATAATTTGTGTAAGAAACATTAACAAAATGCATACATCTGGATAGATTGCCCAGAGGAGTTTCCAGGAGAATATGATAGTGGGTGGTCATGCATACATAACTATGAATACGAACACTGTATTTATCAATTGCTTCATACAGGATATTTAAGAAATGTCGCCGATCAGCATCAATATAGTAAATCGGCTGAGATTGGTTCCCACGGGATGTAATATGATAAAATGCGCCGGGATATTCTATTCTTAACGCTCGTCCCATTGAAAAATCCTAACTTTTGCTTTAACCTAAATAGTAATTATTAAAACTATATATTGCAACCTTATAGATAGTTAAGTTGAATGTCAAGATGCGACACCTATTTTTTGTTGACAGGCAATAATGAGGATATATATATTCCAAACCGATCATGCATAAAATTGTATCTATAATTTTGCCTACTTATAATGAGAAGGATACCATTAGTCTTCTGGTGGAGGAAATCCTGGGGCGGATCTCTTCTGATTCGGAGATTATTGTGGTTGATGATGATTCTCCGGATGGAACCGGTGGTATTGTGGAGAAGATCAGCCAGACTGATCCCCGGGTTCGTCTCCTGAGACGCAAAGAACGTGGACTCACTTCCGCCCTGCGAGCAGGGATCGAGGCGGCCCGTAATGATACCGTTATCTGGCTTGATGCTGATTTTGCTCACCCCCCTGAGGTTATTCCCGACCTTATAGATGCTCCCGATGACTTCGATATAGTTGTCGCCTCCCGCTATATAACAGGCGGCCATGATGGAAGGGATTCTAAAATTCGCCGTGGGGCCAGTATCGTCCTTAATCGGATCGGACAGTGGTGGGTGCGATCCTCAGTCCGGGATCTTTCCAGCGGTTTTGTCCGCGCCCGGAAGGATGTCCTGACCCATCTGGACTTCCGGGGAACCTACGGGGATTATTGTATAGATTTTCTGGTCCGGGCGGAGAAGAAGGGATACCGGATCAAGGAGATACCATATACCAACTCGGAGAGAGAAAAAGGCTACTCGAAAACCACGGCAAATCCCTTGATTTTTCTCCGCTATGTCTTACTATATATCAAAACTATTATTGCATTACGATAAAACCTTCGCCTCGGGGAACTCTTAACAATTTAGACAGGATAACAGGATTAACGGGATTCGGGTAGATCGGAAGAGCACACGTCTGAACTCCAGTCACACTGATATATCTCGTATGCCGTCTTCTGCTTGAAAAAAAAAAAAAAAAAAAAAAATAAACACATAGACATGAAGCCACAAATT
>CAKZYZ010000084.1 GCA_937885075.1 uncultured bacterium
TGTCTTGACGGATGACGAATGTAGTGGCGGAGGGGATTGTTGATTCTCGCATGTTCTACTGTGAGTGTTCTTGTTATGTATTGGATTGTTTTTGTTTTTTTTTTGTATTATTTTTTGTTTTTTTTTTTTCAAGCAGAAGACGGCATACGAGATATATCAGTGTGACTGGAGTTCAGACGTGTGCTCTTCCGATCTCCGGTCTGCTGGTCTCTACGATCCTGACCGGGGTCATCCAGAGTTCGGCAGCTACTATCGCCATCGCCCTGGGTCTGGCCATGCAGGTGGGGCCGAACGGTCAGCCCATCCTCAGTCTGGCCGCCGCGATTCCGATTATTTACGGCGCCAATATCGGAACCACTATTACCGCCGCCCTGGCCGCGATCGGGACCACCCGGGACGCCAAACGGGTCGCGCTGGCTCATACCATGTTTAAGGTGGTCGGGGTGATCATATTTATGTTCCTGATCACTCCCCTCAATAATGTGGTTCTTAAAATGGGAGGGAGTATTACCCGCCAGATTGCCAACGCTCACACTGTCTTTAATGTGGTGATGGCGCTGGTTTTTCTTCCCTTCACCAAGTATTTCGGGATCTTGATTATGAAGATTCTCCCGGAAGAAGCGGAGAAAGAAGAGGCCTTCAAGCCCAAGTACCTGGCCTCTGATCTGAGCAGCACTCCCGGTATCGCGCTGGATCAGACCAAGAAGGAGATCGTCCGGATGGGTGAGATTGCCGTCGGGATGAGTGATAATATCATTGAGGCCTTCAAGCGGAAAGATTCGGCCTTTGTTGACAACCTGATCGATGAGAACAGCAAGATCGTAATCCTGGAAGCTGCCATCCGCCCCTATCTGGCGGAGATCGGCGGGAAGAGGCTCAATGAGGATAATGCCAATTACGCGCTCATGCTCCTCAACATCTCAAACGAATACCGGGAGATGGGTAATACCATTGCTCATGATATCCTCCCGCTGACCGAGACCTTCATCGAAGATAACCTCTTCTTCTCGCCGGAAGGGTGGGAACAGCTCCAGAAGTTCCACGCTAAAGTAGCGGAGGATGTCCGGGATGCCGCCCGGGCCTTTGCCGAGCACGATTCCAAGCTGGCCGAGGATGTAACCCAGCGGAAGCCCGCCCTGGTCCGGCTGGAGAAGGAGCTGACCAAAGCTCATTTCGATCGATTGAGCAAAGGACTGGATGAGACATCCGAGACCAGTACCCTCCACATGGGGGTGATGGGAGGCCTGCGAAGGGTTAACTCCTACGCGACCAATATCGCGTATGCCGAGCTCGGGCAGGTCTAAACCAGGCGCAAGAGAGAGCCGCGGTTTAAGACCGTGGCTCTCTCTTCCGCCCGGTAAATCATACCCCGATAGAATTGGAGAGAGAATCAGGAGAAGGGAAGTAGGGATTATTTTTTTGGGAAAATAATATTTGACTTCCCGACCGGCCATTGATAAGATGCCACCATTGATTAAGCGGTGATGTAAAGCTCTCAAGAAATCACCTCATTATTCCCTCATTACTCTATTAAATCCACCATGCTCTGTTAATACCTGAATCGAGCGCTACTATACTCGATTCCCACAGTGTAAACTCAGTGAGGGCTAAGTTCTTTTAACGCCTTTGTCTTTCAACGGCCTTCAACAATCTTTAATGTTTTTTATCTTCAACATCATTATTTTCAACGTTAGCGCCGAAGGCGCTAACATAGTCTAATTACCTAATTCTTCGCGCTGAAGGCGCGGGATCGCAAAGATCTAAGATCCGATACCCTGTAATTCTCATTCTATCTCCTGTTCTCAAATCGGGGCTCTGCCCCACCTCTCCCATCCGGGATTAGATATCTGCTCTTAAATTCTATAACTGATCACTGAATCTCCTCTCTCAATTCTGATGGAAAAGCTATTACTGATCGACGGAATGGCCAGCGCCTACCGCGCTTTCTATGCCATCCGGGGGTTAACGACCTCACGGGGGTTCCCCAGTAACGCGGTATACGGTTTCATCCAGATTCTGCGTAAGGTTCTGGCGGAATACCAGCCGGATTATGTGGCGATCGCCGGGGACGCGAAGGGGCCGACATTTCGCCACGATCTATACAAAGAATATAAGGGGAATCGAAAGCCGATGCCTCCGGATCTCTCCACCCAGCTTCCCCTGATAAAAAGGGTGGCGGAGGGGTATCGGATCCCCTGGTTGGAGCTATCGGGTTACGAGGCCGATGATATATTGGCCAAGTTGACGGGTGAGGCGAGAGACCGCGGGATCAAGACCTATATCCTGACCGGTGACAAAGATATGATGCAATTGGTTGATGAGATGGTATCTGTTATCAGTCCGCATAAAGCCGGCAAAATATTTGATGCCGCGGCAGTTGAGGATCATTACGGAATCCCCCCCGCGAAGATAGGGGATCTTCTGGCCTTGATGGGGGACAGCAGCGATAATGTTCCCGGGGTTCCCGGGGTGGGTGCCAAGACCGCCGCTAGACTTCTTAAAGAGTACCAGACCCTGGAAGGGGTGCTGGAACATGCCGGAGAGGTTAAGAACAGCCGGGTTCGGGAAAATCTGGTCACCTACGCGGATCAAGCCCGGTTCTCCCGTCAACTGGTTGAATTGAAGACGGATCTCCCTCTGGAGTGGGAGTGGGAAGACCTGCGAGTGAGAGAGCCCGATCTTGAACGGTTGCGGGAGTTATTCGGCGAGTTGGAATTCAAGAAGCTGCTCCTGGGAGTAATGCCGGATGAAAGCTCACCCGTCGCTATCCGACGGATCGCGGATATTGCCTCCTGCCGGGAATTGATTGAGGATCTCACCGGTGCGGGAGAATTCGCCCTCCGGCTCAGGTCCGATGGTTTCGGGTTCATGGACGCTAAATCCACCGGCCTGGCGGTATCGTATAAGAAGGGAGAAGCGGTATTTATCGATCTGACTGACGAGACTTTTCGGGAAGAAATTCTATCTGTTTTTCGCCCGATTCTGGAGAATGAAGAGGCGGGAAAGATAGCTCACGGGGCAAAGTCTCTGAATCATCTCCTTCTAAATGCCGGAATCACTTTGAAGGGGGTCATCTGGGATAATCTCCTCGCGTCCTATCTTCTCCAGCCCTCCCGGCCCGAGCATGATCTGGGGATGCTCTCCTGGGAGTTTCTTAATCATTCGATCCTTCCGCCGCGGGAGAAAGAGAAGGATCTCTTTGATTCCGGAGAAGATGAGATCGTACTCTGTGAAGAGGTGGCCGCCGACTTTGCCTTGAAATCGGTTCTGGAAGAGAAGTTGCAAGAGGGGGAATTATTGGAGCTTCTCCGGAATATGGAGCTGCCCCTGAGCACGATTCTGGCGGAGATGGAACGTAACGGTATCCGGCTGGATCGCGGCCAATTCGATCGGCTCTCTCATTCTATCGAGGAGGAACTTTCCGCTTTGGTGGGGAAATTATACGAATTAGCCGGCGAAGAGTTTAATATTAACTCTCCCAAACAGCTCCGAACGATACTCTTCGATAAGCTGGGTCTCCCCCCGAAGAAGAAGACCAAGACCGGATACTCAACCGATGTATCGGTTCTCACCCAGTTAGCGGAAGAACATGAACTGCCGGGGCTGATTTTAAAGTACCGCGGCCTCTTTAAACTGAAATCAACTTATCTCGACCCGCTTCCATATATGATTAATACCGCGACCGGCAGGATTCATACCACCCTTCATCAGGCGGTAACGGTGACCGGACGTCTCAGTTCCAGCGCTCCCAACCTCCAGAACATTCCTATCCGGGGGGAGATGGGCCGGGAAGTGAGAAGGGCTTTTGTCCCCGGTTATCCCGGATGGCGATTTCTCTCGGCGGATTATTCCCAGATCGATCTGCGGGTCATGGCTCATCTCTCCGAGGATCCGTTACTCCTGGAAGCTTTCCGGAATAACGAAGATATTCACACATTTACCGCTTCTTTAATTTTCGGCCTCTCTCCGGATGAGATTACGACTGAGATGAGACGAAGAGCCAAGACTGTTAACTTCGGAATTATTTATGGGATGGGAGCCTTTGGTCTCTCCCGGGATCTCAAGATCTCTTTTAAGGAAGCCGATGCCTTTATTAAGTCATATTTTGAGAAATACTCCGGTGTTGCCGACTATATATCCCGGACAATCAAAGAGGTGAAGGAGCGAGGGTATGTAACCACCTTATTTAACCGCCGCAGGTATATCCCGGAGTTGAACAGTGACCAGGAAAATATCCGCCGGTTCGGAGAGCGGACCGCGGTAAATACCCCGATCCAGGGAACTTCATCGGATATCATAAAGCTGGCGATGATTGAGGTCTCCCAAAAGCTCCACAAAGAAGATTTTAACTCCCGTCTTCTCCTCCAGGTCCACGATGATCTCTTATTCGAGTGCCCGGCCAACGAACTCCCCCGGCTCACAGAGATGGTCCGATCCGCGATGGAAGGAGTGGTAACCCTATCGGTTCCTCTCCGGGTTGATATTAAGGTGGGGGAGAACTGGGGGGAGATGGGGGAGAGAAGTGCCTAAAGTGCCTTAAGTGCCTAAAGTTAAAAGTTGTCGCTTGGCTCCGGGGCGGATTTAATTTTGCGCGTTTTGTGAATTTTTGCGGCTAATAAAAGGACTGAGGTAGGGGGAGCGTACAGACTGAACGTCGAACGTCCAACTTCGAACTCCGAACATCGAACGAAAAGGGGCCGAGGCAGGGGGAGAAGAAAGTTGACGGTTTACGGTTGTCAGGTGACGGTAGAAAAAAACCACAAATTTTGAGTCGATTTATTTAGTTTTTCCAAATTCGTGTACCCGCAAAATGACATATTGTCATCGCGGGCTAAAAATTCGCGAACCCCGCAAAATGATTTGCAATCATCGCGGGGTAAAATTCGTAGTTAATTAAAGTGGCCGAGGTAGGGGGGAAAGAAAGTTGACGGTTGCTGGTTGACGGTTGACGGAAAAGTTTTTCTTAGTTGTCTCTGTTTTTGATTCGTGTAGATTCGCGAGATTAGCGGTTTAAAGAGTGGCCGAGGTAGGGGGATCAATCAGTGTAAATCCGTGAAATCCGTGGACAAAAAGGGTCCGGGGTAGGGGGAAGCAATCAGAAGAATTAGTGGACAGAAAAATGTACCGGAGAGAAGAGAGTTTATCCGCGTCGGCCTGACCGGCGGATTCGGGACCGGAAAATCCACGGCGGCGGCTATCTTCCGGGAGTTAGGAGCTTATCTGGTTGATGCCGATGAACTGGCCCGGGATTCTCTCCGGAAGGGGAGAGAAGAATACCGGGAAGTAATCTCCGCTTTTGGAGATCGGATACTGGACCGGGATGGTCGGATAGATAGGAAAGCCCTGGCGGCTGAAGTTTTTTCGGATGCCGGGAAGTTAGCCCGTTTAAACCGTATCATACATCCCGGGGTTATCCGGGAGATTGAAAAGAGACTGAAAGCGGCCCGGGAGACGGTCAGGATCGCGGTGATTCCACTTCTCTTTGAAGCTGGATTGGAGTCTAACTTCGACTCTCTGATCGTTGTTACCGCGGATCGTGAGACCGTAGATCAAAGAGTGGCCGTAAGCAGAAATATGAGTAAAGAAGAGATTGCCCTCCGCCGGAAGGCTCAACTCCCATTGAGGGAGAAGGCCGCGAAAGCGGATTTTATAATAGATAACAATTGTTCTGTCGATGAGATCCGGGCAGAGGTTAGACTTATAATGGAGAGATTGTCCCGTAAGTATACCAGTCCCCATCGTGGAGCCACAAATTGAATTAGCAGAAGTTTTATTTAATAACGATAGTAGTTGTTCAGAACTAAGTCAGTCCCGCCGTTGGCGGGGCTGATTTAAAAAGGAGAATAAAGATGGCAGAAGCCAAAAAAACCGAGAAAATACCGGAGAAAGAGATGCCCGAGAAGACAAATAATAGGGAGAGCTCGAATAATAAGTCCCCCAAGCCGGGTACCGACGGGAAGGACGCGCTGAATATGGGCAAGCTCCAGGGGATGACCATGCCCAAGTTGCTGGAGATGGCCAGCGGGATGGAGGTTCATTCCGCCCGGAGTATGAAGAAACCGGAGTTGATCTTCGAGATACTGAAAACCCAGGCGGAACAGAATGGTCTCATGTTCGGAGAGGGGGTGCTGGAGATTCTCCCGGATGGTTTCGGGTTTCTCCGGTCGCCCAACTATAATTATCTGGCCTGTCCCGAGGATATCTATATCTCACCATCCCAGATCCGTAAGTTTGATCTCCGTAACGGAGATACGGTCTCAGGACAGATTAGATCTCCCAAGGCGCGGGAAAGATTCTTTGCTCTTTTGCGGGTAGAAGCGATTAACTATAAATCTCCCAATGCCTCCAAGAATATCCATTTTGATAATCTTACTCCGCTTTACCCGGATGAGAGATTCGTCCTGGAGAGCAAGGATGGTGATATATCGATGCGGATAATGGATCTGCTGACCCCGGTTGGGAAGGGGCAGCGCGGCCTGATTGTCGCGGCTCCCCGGACCGGTAAGACCATACTCTTAAAGGGGATTGCCAATTCAATTACCGAGAATCATCCGGAGGCGAAATTAATCGTGCTCCTGATTGATGAACGGCCGGAAGAAGTAACTGACTTTCAGAGAAGTGTTCATAACGCTGAAGTAATAGCTTCTACCTTCGACGAGATCCCCGAGCGCCATGTCCGGGTAGCTGAAATTGTTATTGAGAAAGCAAAACGACTGGTAGAGCAGGGTATGGATGTGGTGATTCTGCTCGACAGCATTACCCGTCTGGCCCGCGCCTATAACACTCTTCAGCCGCATAGCGGAAAGGTTCTCTCCGGGGGGATCGAGTCGAGCGCTCTGCTTAAACCGAAAAAGTTCTTCGGCGCCGCCCGGAATGTTGAGGGAGGCGGAAGCCTGACCATCCTGGCCACCGCTCTGATCGAGACCGGAAGTAAGATGGATGGCGTCATTTTTGAAGAGTTCAAGGGAACCGGTAATATGGAGATTAATCTCGATCGTAAACTGACCGAGAAGAGGATCTTCCCCTCAATTAATATTGAGAGATCGGGAACCAGGAAGGAGGAACTCCTTCTCCATCCCGACGAACTATCCCGGATCTGGCTTCTGCGGAAGGCGTTAAGCTCGATGAATCCGATTGAAGGGATGGAATTGCTGATTGCCAAGCTGAAGAAGTCCAAGTCCAACGCCGAATTCCTGATGTCTCTCAAAATGTAGATTTCGCTTCGCGAAATCTACCGGCTAAAGATTGTTAAAGGTTGTTGAAGGTTAGAACGGCCCCTGCCGGCTGCAAGCCCGCCGAAGCCTTGGCGAAGGCTGGTCCGGCAGGTGAGAAAGTTCAAAGGCTAGAATTTGCATCTACCCTCCCCCAAAAAGACCGCGAACCAAGAAAAATAGTTGTAAATTATTAGTTATCAGAGTAAGTTCTGGAAAATTACAAAGATCTAATAATAAGGTGTAAAGATAAAGAATTCGAAAAATATTTTTATATTGGAGAAACTACAATGAAAAAAGATATACATCCTGAATACAGTGAGACCACTATTGCCTGTGCTTGCGGGGCGGTCATTCAGACCAGATCGACCAGGCAGAATATGAGGATCGGAGTCTGTTCGCAATGCCATCCCTTCTTCACCGGCAAACAGAAATATCTGGATACCGAAGGCCGGGTGGAACGCTTCAAGCGGAAATACGGTATAAAATAAAGAAAAAGTAATCGGTAATAGGTAATCAGTAAACGGTGAGCAGTTGGCCGGTTCCCAGCGTTGTTTTACCGATTACTGATAACCGATCACCGATTACTATCCCTTCCCCCCATCGTCCATGTCTCAATCAAAAGATATCCCCCGGAAAGTACAGGATCCAGCGGATCGGTTCGCCGCCCGATTGGGTCCAGCCCGTGAGGAACGGGAACGGATTCAGGTACTTCTCTCCGATCCGGCTACCGCGAAAAATCACCGTCGTTACAGTCAGCTGGGTCGGGACTATTCCCGACTGGATAAGTTAGTCTCCATCTATGACCGGTATCTTGCTATTAAGGCCGAACTTGAAGATAATCGGCAGATGCTGGAGGGGGGGGAGGATGACCCTGAATTTCAGGAACTGATCCGATCTGAGATGGCAAAACTTGAAGAAGATATTACCAGGGTTGAGGAGAACCTGGAGGAAGCATTAATTCCTCCGGATGAACGGGATGATAAGAATATTATCATTGAGATTCGGGCTGGAACCGGCGGTGAGGAAGCGGCCCTCTTTGTTCTGGACCTTTTCCGGATGTACAGTAAATACGCGGAGAATAAAGGTCTGAAGATAGAGAGTATGAATACCAATCCGGCGGCTCATGGCGGATTGAAAGAGGTGGTATTCGGAGTTGTCGGAGAGGCGGTTTATCGCGCATTTAAGCATGAGAGCGGTGTCCATAGGGTCCAGCGAGTTCCGGAGACGGAATCCCAGGGGAGGATCCATACCTCTGCCGCGACTGTCGCGGTACTCCCTGAAGTAGAGGAGGTTGATGTTCAGATTGATCCCCACGATCTCAGGATTGACCGATTCTGCTCTTCCGGTCCGGGGGGGCAGAGTGTCAACACCACTTATTCCGCGATCCGGATAACCCATATCCCGAGTGGAATTGTGGTGAGCTGTCAGGATGAGAAGTCCCAGCATAAGAATAAGGCCAGCGCGTTAAAAGTTCTGCGGGCCCGTCTCCATCAGATGATGCAGGCGGAGCAGGACGCGGAACTATCCCGTCAGCGGAAGGACCAGATCAAGAGCGGCGACCGGAGCGATAAGATCCGCACCTATAATTACCCCCAGAACCGGGTGACCGATCATCGAATCGGTCTCTCTCTTCATCGTCTGGAATCGGTCATGGCCGGAGATCTGGATGAACTGGTAACTAAGCTCAATGAATGGGACCGGGAGCAGAAGCTTAATTCAGAATCAGAATGAGTGATAGTAAGCTTTCAGTGAACCCAGTCGCCCCGCGCTCGTAGCGGCGACCTTCAGGTCGCCACTGGTGGCCCGCCTATCCGGCGTGGCCGCCAATAGAGAACAGGATTTACTGAAAGCTTACATTCAATTAGCATGGCTTCCGCGGTAATAAACAAAACTCACTCGGAAGGTAATATGGTTCGCGACCTGCTGGATCGGGCGGTATCTGAACTTGAGAGCCATGGGATAGAAAATTTCCGGTATGAAGCGGAGCAGATCCTTTCGCATTGTCTGGAGACTGAAAGCTGGAGACTGCGGATCGAAGGAAGCCGCTCCCTGACCTCGGAAGAGCAAGCTGAATTCAGCCGGCTGATCGCGGAACGGTTGGATCATCATCCGCTGGCCTATATTCGGGGGTGGGCGGGATTTTATAATCTGGTCCTGAAATCTGATAGAAGGGGATTGATCCCCCGCCCGGAGACCGAGATACTGGTTGATCAGGCGCTGGCGGTATTGAATCGATCTCCGATTCAATACCCCGATGTGGTTGATCTGGGGTGCGGGTCCGGGAGCATTGCCCTGGCCCTGGCAGGAGAATCTTCCGGGGCGAATATTCGGGCATCGGATATCTCGACCAAAGCTCTGGCACTGGCTCGGGAGAACGCGGAAGATCTGGGTTTGACCGATAGAATTTGTTTCCGCCTGGGTGATCTCTTTGAGCCCTGGAAAGCCTATAAGGAGACCGGTTTTGATCTGATTCTATCCAATCCGCCCTACCTCAGTGATCGGGAATGGGAACATACGCCTCCTGAGGTCAGAATGTATGAACCGGTTGGGGCATTGAAGGGCGGTCTCGACGGTTTGGATGTAATCAGAAGAATTATAGGGGAGAGCCCCGGTTATCTGAAACCAGGAGGTCACCTCATCTTCGAAATTGGAGCCGATCAGGGTGAAGCAGTCCGGCAACTTGTAGATAAGAATAATGAACTGGAATTCGCGGGAATAACCAGAGATTATTCAGGACGAGATAGGGTTGTAACGGCAAATAAGGTATAGAAAGTGAACATTCGGTGAACCAGTCACCATATGCTCGTAACGGCCCCGCCGAGCGAGGTGACAACTTTCAACTTTAGGCACTTAAGCGCACTTTAGGCACTTTTTTTTATGGATTATATCGAAATAATAGGAGGGGAACGACTGGAGGGGGAGGTAACAATCAGCGGGGCAAAGAATGCCGCTCTGCCGATTATGGCTGCTTCCCTGCTGGCTGGTGGTCTCACGGTGATTCATCGGGTTCCGCGTCTGCGGGATATCGATACCATGCTCCGGATCTTCCATCATCTGGGTGTCCGGGGTGAGTTTGTAGATAAAGATACCCTGGAGATTGACGCTACAACCATTACGGATTGTTCCGCCCCTTATGATCTGGTCCGGAAGATGAGGGCTTCGGTCCTGGTGCTGGGTCCGTTATTAAGCCGGATGGGTCAGGCCCGGGTCTCTATCCCCGGGGGATGTGTTATCGGGCCCCGGCCGATTGACCTTCATCTGAAAGGTTTGGAAGGGCTATCGGCCCGGGTTGAGATCGAACATGGCTATGTTAACGCGACCGGATCGGACCTGGTCGGGGCGGAGGTATATCTGGGCGGCCGCTACGGGTCGAGTGTGGGGGCGACGATAAATTTGATCATGGCCGCCGCCAGGGCCCGCGGGACTACCACCATTATCGCCGCGGCCTGTGAACCGGAGGTCGTTGATCTATGTGAATTTCTGAATCTGATGGGGGCGAAAGTATCGGGGATGGGAAGCCCCCGGATTACCGTGGAGGGGGTAGATGAGTTGCATCCGGTTGAATATACGATCATTCCGGACCGGATTGAAGCGGGAACTTATCTCCTGGCCGGGGCTCTGACCGGAGGCAGTCTTGCCATCCGGGGAGCTCGGGCCGATCACCTGGACTCTTTGATCGAAGCAATGCGGGGAGTAGGGATTGAGATTATTCGGGAAGGAGAGCTTATTATGGTACGGGCAACCGGAGATCTCAAGCCCGTGGATATCGCCACACTCCCTTATCCGGGGTTTCCGACCGATCTTCAGGCTCAGATGATGGTGCTCCTCTCGATCGTTCCCGGGATCAGTGTTATTATAGAGAAAGTATATCCGGAACGGTTTATGCATGTTCCGGAGCTGAATCGTCTGGGGGCGCGGATATCTCTGGAAGGAGCGGCCGCGCTGGTTAGGGGCGGACGAAGGCTCTCCGGCGCCCCGGTGATGGCATCCGATCTACGGGCCTCGGCCGCGCTTATCCTGGCCGGCCTGATAGCGGAAGGCAAGACCACCGTCCGCCGGGTCTACCATCTCGACCGGGGATATGAACGGATGGTAGAAAAATTGACCGCGCTGGGAGCCCGGATTAAGCGGATTGAAGACGGTTGATGGGGTAGCATGGAAAGACGACCCGAGAAATGGCTTTGCCATCTCGGGCTAAAAATTCCCAATATCCAATGACCAACAAAAAAATTTAGACAGGACGATTGCAGTCAGGACTATTAACAGCAAAAAGAAATAAAGGCCGAGGCGGTGGGATCAATCGGTGAAATTCCGTGAAATCCGTGGACTGAAAAAGGGGGGGGAGGTAGGGGGAAGCCAAAAGAATGAACATCGAACGTCGAACTTCGAACTCCGAACATCGAACGAAAAGGGTCCGAGGCAGGGTGATCAATCAGTGAAAATCCGTGAAATCCGTGGACAAAAAAGGGGGAGAGGTTGGGGGAAATCAATAGTTTAATAGAGTACTTAAAATGTTTAATAGAATATCATCGAAATTTCAAACGATCTTCAAGCAGATCCGGGGTCAGGGGAGGCTGAGTGAGAAGAATATCTCCGATTCACTCCGTGATGTGAAGCTGGCGCTTCTGGATGCCGATGTGAACTATCGGGTGGTGAAGGAGATTGTGGCTCGGACCCGCCAGGACGTTATGGGGGAGAAGGTTCTGCAGAGCCTTCGGCCCGGGCAGCAGTTCATTAAAGTCTTTCACGATCGGTTAGTGGAGTTTATGACCGATCCCGAATCGGAATTGAAGCTTGCCCATACTCCGGCTCTGATTCTTCTGGCTGGCCTGCAGGGCGCGGGGAAGACAACCGCGGCAGCGAAGTTGGCGCTCTGGCTGAAAGAGAAACAGAAGCTCTCCTCTCTTCTGGTGGCGGCCGACCTGCAGCGACCGGCGGCTGTGGCTCAGCTTGAAGTTCTGGGAAACCAGATCGGGGTGGAAATATTTAAGGGAAAAGGAAAATCTCCCTTGAAAATTATCGGTGATGCGATAAAGTATGCAAAATCATCAAAGATAGGTTGCGTGATCGTTGATACCGCCGGCCGCCTCCATATAGATGAAAAACTGATGGAGGAACTCCGGAAGATAAAAGATAAATATCCGCCGGATGAGATTCTGCTGGTACTGGACGCGATGACAGGGCAGGATGCTGTAAATGTCGCGGTCGAGTTTGATCGACAGATTACTATTACCGGTAGTATCCTGACCAAGCTTGATGGGGATGCCCGGGCCGGAGCGGCGATCTCATTCCGCTCGGTGACCGGTCGTCCGATCAAGCTGATTGGAACCGGAGAGAAACTGACCGACCTTCAGGTCTTCGATCCGGAGAGGATCGTCTCCCGCATCCTGGGGATGGGTGATATTGTCAGTCTGGCGGAGAGGGCTCAGGAGACATTTGACGCTGCCGACGCGGAGAAGTGGGAGAAGAAATGGAAGAAGGCCAGTATTGACCTGGAGGATTTCCGGAAACAGATTGGTCAATTGAAGAAGATGGGATCCTGGGAGTCTATTATGGGGATGCTCCCGGCCGGGATGCCGGATATGGAAGGCGGTGGCGACCGGATCAAGCGGATGGAAGCCATCCTGGACTCGATGAGTCCGCTCGAGCGCGAAAATCCGGTTATCATTAACGGGAGCCGTCGGGAGAGAATAGCCCGGGGGAGCGGTACCACTGTTCCGGAAGTTAATCAGCTGCTGAAACAGTTTAAGATGATGAAGAAGATGATGAAGAAAACCAAAGGTTTAAGTGAAAAATTAAAGATAGGAGGTGCCAATTGGCCGTTGTCATAAGATTAAAGAGAGGCGGGGGAAAGAAACAGCCGCATTACCGTATAGTAGTGGCTGACTCGCGCAAAGCGCGGGATGGTAAGATAATTGAAAAACTGGGATACTATGATCCTAAAAATGGGCAGGAAGCCGCGTTAGTGGACCGGGATCGTGCCAACTACTGGCTCGGCCAGGGCGCCCGGATGTCGGATACCGTCCGGAGCATCTTTAAAAAGTTGCATGTATAATAAATTAGCGCTTCGCGCTAATTTAGTCTTGAAAAAAGACCATCATTATGGGATAGAGACAGTACCGCAAAATATTTCAAGCATCGTATTGATATCTGTTATTGTCCAGATATACATAAAGTTCCCGAGTTATTTAATATATAGGTCTCGGGACAATACATCTTAGGAAAGCATGAAGGCAGGAGGGTGAATATTTTAAATTCTCCTGATTTCCTGTTTTCCTAAGATGAAAAGTTGTCCGGGGCGAAGCTGCGGGCTAAGTTCTAATGTCGGCCGGGAATGATCGCGACCGAATCATCGTCAGGAGGCGAATTGAATGAAGGAATTGATTGAGTATATAGTGAAGTCGATTGTTGATAATCCTGAGGAAGTGGAAGTTACTCAGATTGACGGAGAGAGTACGATTGTCTTCGAACTCCGGGTTAAACAGGAAGATGTCGGAAAAGTCATCGGCAAGAAGGGACGCACCATCAATGCGATCCGAACTCTGGTTAATGCCACCGCGGCTAAGTCCGGTATGCGTGCCATGCTGGAGATAGTGGAGGAAGATAAACCCTTTTAGATTGTTATTTAGCCACGAAGACACAAAGACACTAAGAAAAACTTAAAAATACTTTTAAAAGGTTGTTATTGTATCATTAAATCTTTTCTTTGTGCCTTCGTGTCTTAGTGGCATATAAGTTGCGAAACTGAAATAAATCAGGCAATAGTGCAGATTGATATAATCACTCTTTTTCCGGGGATGTTTGCCGGGTTTCTGACCGAGAGTATCATCAAGCGTGCTCAGGAAAAGGGGGTTGTAAATATCGGGGTGATTGACCTCCGGGATTACACTCATGACCGTCATCGTACGGCCGATGACCGCCCCTATGGCGGCGGCGCCGGGATGGTCTTGAAGGTTGAGCCTCTATTTGAGGCGGTGGAAGCGCTTAAGACGCCTGAAAGTACCGTGATACTCCTCTCCCCACGGGGGGAGACTTTCGGCCAGGCAAAAGCCGGTTATCTGAGCCGCCGGGATCACCTGATATTGATCTGCGGGCATTATGAAGGTGTGGATGAGCGGGTCTGCTCTGCTCTGGTTGATGAAGAGATCAGTATCGGTGATTATATTCTCACCGGGGGGGAACTCCCCGCGATGGTGGTGGCCGATAGTGTTATCCGGCTGATCCCGGGGGTTCTGGGAGATCCGGATTCATCGGTTGAGGAGTCGTTTGCAAAAGGGAGGTTGGAGTATCCCCATTATACCAGGCCGTCCGAGTATCGGGGGATGGCCGTGCCGGGAGTATTGCTCTCCGGTGACCACGGAGAAGTTGCTCGTTGGCGGGAGGAGCAGTCGTTTATAACGACCAGCCGCCGCCGTCCCGATCTTATTAAGAAGTTTCCTCCGACAGAGAAGGAAAAGAAGGAATGAACTTATGAATGTACTGGAAAAATTAGAACAGGAACAGATTAAAGAAGAGATACCGGAATTTCAGGTGGGTGACACTATCAGTGTCCATGCCAAGATCGTAGAGGATGAACGGGAGCGGATCCAGGTCTTTACCGGGGTCTGTATTGCCCGGAAGAGATCCGGTGTCAGAGAATCTTTCACCGTTCGGAGGGTATCCTACGGACTGGGAGTTGAGAAGGTATTCTTACTGCATTCTCCCCGGGTCGCCAAGATCGAGGTCACCAGGCGCGGTGCGGTCCGCCGGGCCAAACTCTATTACTTGAGAGATAAGACAGGCAAGCAGGCCCGGATTAAAGAACGGAAGATTGATTATAAAAAGCCTCGCAAGTGATTCCGTCATCGGTTGCCATCGTTCCCGTCGCGGATCGGAGGCTGTACTGGGAAGACAAGTATGGGAGTGAAACCGCGGTCGCCGGACTGGATGAAGCCGGCCGGGGTCCCCTGGCCGGACCGGTTGTTGCCGCGGCGGTTATCCTCCCCCCTCTCCGGAGCCATCCCGTTGCCATTCTTGACTCCAAAAAGCTCTCCCCCTCCCGAAGAACAGCGGCCTTCGAATATCTCAGCCGGCTTCCCGGCGCGGTAATCGGCGTTGGAGTTGTTGATCAAGCTGAGATAGACCGGATCAATATCCTGGAAGCCACCCGGAAGGCGATGTGTCTCGCGGTAGAGGAACTATCCATCTCTCCCGGGTTTCTCCTGATTGACGGACTGATCAAACTCGATCTGCCGATTCTCCAGCAATCTCTGGTCCGGGGGGAAGAGAAGAGTGTCTCCATTGCCGCCGCCTCGATCATCGCCAAGGTAACCCGGGATCGGATGATGGTGGAATATGACCGGGAGTATCCGGTTTACGGATTCGGACGCCACAAAGGCTACGGAACCAGGTTTCATATGGAGATGCTGAACAGATATGGCCCCTGCCCGATACATCGCTTCTCTTTCAGCCCCGTAGCACGACTGGTTGAAAAAGTAATCAGTAAACAGTAATCGGTAATCAGTGGGACCGGTTCCTTCTTAATTGGATATTCAGAATCTTTACTGCGTGGGTACTGATCACTGATTACTTTCTTCTCTAATCGTTCTGCCTGTGATCGTAAAGACAGTAATAGACTCAAAATATGGTGTACGGGGGAACATATCGAAGATCTGGGTCTTCTCGATCCGGTATCCCGCGTTGGAGAGACGTGCCGCGTCCCGCGCCAGAGTGTCGGGCGCGCAGGATATGTAGATAACCGTGCCCGGTTTATCCTCCGCTATCAGAGCTATTATCTCTTTGGGCAGTCCGGCCCGGGGGGGATCGACAATAAGCGTTGCCTCCTCCGATTTTAGAGGGGAGAGCCCAAATTTCAGCCCGTCCCGGGCGGTCATCATCTCAAAGCGGAGTCCGGGGAGATCGAGGTTCTTCGCGTTCCTTCGGGCCGCCCTGATCGCGGCTTTATTCCTGTCTATACCCAGTACCGCCGGGATACCGGCTTTTCCCGCGGCGAGGGCAAAGAGCCCTATACCGCAGTAGAGGTCGATCACCGCCGAAGGCTGGATCTCCGAAATAATCTCCATCACTCTCCTCATCAGCGCGTCGGCGATCGGGATATTTACCTGGAAGAATGACTTGTAAGAGACCTGGACCGGACCGAGACAGGTTTCTTCGGTTAACCGCGTATTCTCCGGGGGTGAGCCCTCGAGCCAGAAGATTGTTCCATCGGCCTTTGTCTGCCGCAATGACAGATTCTGCCCATCCTTAAGTCCGGAGATGAATTTATGATCGCGGCGGAGTTTCTGGAGCTGATGATTGATACCATCGACTGCCAGGGGACAGGATGGGATATCAATGATGGATCTGTTGTCGAGGGCGAAGTAGCCCAGGCTGGTCCTCCGGCTTTTATCCCCTGATATGGTAAAATCATGGGATGAGTGTAGAGTGATCTTGTTCCGATAACCGAGCGGGAGAGGGGAGGGGACGGGCGGCAGAGAGGGGGGGTCTTCAATATGACCGATCCGCCGGAGGAGATCTGTAAACTGGGCATCTTTGATGCGCAGTTCCTCCTCATAATCTATATGCTGATAGGAACATCCGGGGCAGGTCCCGGCCAGCGGACAGAATGGTTCAATCCGAGACGGTGATGGTTCGTCGATGCTGATCAGTTCCGCTTCGGCAAAATTTTTCCGCTGCTTGATTATCCGGGCTGTAACAACTTCCCCCGGCAGCACACCCCGGATAAAGACCACGCAGCCGTCAAGTCTCGCCAGCCCTTTCCCCGGATAGACAACATCGAGGATCTTTAGTTTAATATTTTTATCCATTGTATTTCTTTAAGTGTTCAGTAAACCCGTCAACCCAGACTCATAGCCTCTTCAGGTCGCCATCTCTGCGGACCCGCCGATCTCGGCACGGTTGGTTAGTAAGAACGGGGTCCATTGAAAGCTCACTTCTATCCCCCTCAATCCAATAATATATATTATTGAAGCATAGAGGAGAAGACAAGATTATTCTGAAATCATTGCCTTATGCTTGTAGCCTGGCCGTACTCGAAAAGGTATTTTTAACATTCTGTGCTAAAAAACTAAATATTCACCACGAAGGTCACGAAGAACACGAAGAAAAACAAAGAAAACTATGGAATTTTCCTTTGTTTCTTCAAATTCCT
>CAKZYZ010000085.1 GCA_937885075.1 uncultured bacterium
GAGATCTACACTCTTTCCCTACACGACGCTCTTCCGATCTTTTTGAGCCCTGGCCCGGTGGTCATTACTTCGGACTCGTCTTCCACCGCCTTCTCAATCTCTTCCGTCTCCCCGATCTTCGGCTCCGGTTCCCGGTAATATCCCGGCAGGGGGATGTCATCCCCACTTCCGTAATAAATTCGGGTTACACCCCGGATCGCCCAGAGGCCGTCGATGGGATTAAAGATCGCGATATCACGGATACCGGGCTCCAGGTAATTCAGGGGAGACGGGATCGCGCCGGAACCTCCGAAATAGACCCGGGTGATATTTCTGATTAACCATAAACCCGAACTCTCCCGGTAGAGAGCGAACTCGGAGGATCCGTCGCCGTCATAATCACCGGGGATGGGGAGATCCCCTTCCCGACCAAAATATAGTCGGGTGATCCCCCGGATCGCCCAGAGGCCGGAGGGAGGACGAAAGACTCCAGCGTCACTGCATCCATCCCCATCATAATCATCGGAGACCGGTATATCCCCTTCCCTCCCGAACCAGTATGATCCCAGATCACGGACCCCCCACAACCCGGTCCGGGGGCGATAGATAGCGATATCCCGGGTCCCGTCTCCATCATAATCTCCCGAAACCGGCAGATCTCCCGGCAGACCAAAGTAAATCCGGGTTCGACCTCGCACCATCCATAAACCGTCCGCGGAACGGAAGAGAGCGATCTCGGATCTCCCATCGCCATCATAATCGCCGACGGCCGGATAGTCCGAGCCCCGGCCAAAGGAGACGGCGGTGATATCTCGGATATACCAGGCGGCGGATTTCGGTCTGAAGACACAGATATCGTCCAGACCATCACCATCAAAGTCACCGCCCGGAAGGAACAATGAAAAACTTTGAGATAACCCGCTCTCTTCCTCCATCTCTCCCCAGGCTTCATATTCAGCAATCGATACCATCAACAAAAACAGGCATACCATAATTATAGTTGGGGTTTTCATTGGCGCCTCCGGCAAAAATTTCCATTAAAAAAGATAAAATTGTTCTTAAATTCTGAGATTTTATTTTTCGCGATATTGTCCCTTACATAATTTGACAATCCTCAAGGATGAATCCTTGGCGTTTTTTTATTTTTTTTTTAAGATTGGATATATTTATATTAATAAATGGGACACACTTTTAGATATTCATATTTAATTTCCCGGTATAATCCATTATATAGCTGGACAATCTTAGAGTAGAAATCCTTAGTCTTGGGGATGGTTTATGCCGGGGGAAACATATTAGGTGGAAACAATCCGGGAATTATACTACTCTTATAACTGGAGATATTTTCCGTTCTGCCGAAGAATTAGAAAAATACATTAAATAAAGCCAAGGATACCCCCCCTGAAATTGTCAAATATAATGAAGCGGGAAAAAGAAGATGAAAAGATGCTGATCCGAAGAAGCATGGAGGGGGATCTGGAGGCTTTCGGAGAGTTAATCGATGAGCATGGGCAACAGATCTACTCCATCTCTTTTCAGATTCTGGGGAATCATGCGGATGCTGAAAATATGCTGCAGGAAACATTTATCAAAGCATATCGGTTTTTAAAAACATTTAAGGGGGAGTCAAAATTCTGTACCTGGTTGTGTAGGCTGACAATCAACCTCTGTATTAATTACAAGAAAAAACAAGGGAGGATGGTGGTACTGCCCCCGGAAGCAATAGAATCGCTCAACAACGAAAGAGAAGAGGAGCAGAACAGCAACCCTCACCAAACACGGGAAATTTGCCAAACCATCCGGGCGGCGATCGATTCTTTAAATGGTCCCTTCCGGAGAGCTATGATCCTGGTGGCTTTTCAGGGGTTTTCTCACCGGGAGGCGGCGGATATCGAGGGTTGTTCAGAGGGAACAATTTCCTGGCGTATCTTCAAGGCACGGCAGTATCTACGGAAAAAGTTAGCTGGCTTTCAGGAGAATAATTGATCAGTATAAAGGGAATGTAACACTATGAAATGTTCGGATCGGGAAAAAACAATATCGGATTATCTTGATGGGGCGCTGGGCCCAAGCGAGCAGAGAGAATTGGAGGAGCATCTAAAAGTCTGCCCTCACTGCCGGGAGAGCCTGAAGGAGATGAAGCAGATCGATCAGCTGGCCCGGCAGAGCATGCCGGCTGATGACCCCTCGCCGGAGTCCTGGGCAGAACGCTGGCCCGTGATGAGAAATAAAATCCTCGGCGAATGTGAAAAAAGCTCCCGGCCACCATCACTTTCATTCTTCTCCCGGGCCTGGGGGCGGCCGTCGTTGGCGGCGGCCGCTGTCATTACGCTCCTGGTCGCGGCCGGACTGCTCTGGAAGGTAACTTCCCCGGAAACAGGGGTGGAGAAGACCGCAGTGGAGACAGAAAAACCGAGTGCCGGACCGGTTCAGGCGGAGAACCCGGCCAAAGCCCCGGATTTCCCCGGTGATATCATACCAACGGGAACTATCCGGAAAGATCTCGCCTTGTTCTGCGGCATCCAGAAAAGCTTCTCCCATTCCGTCAAATGGGTAGCAATCGATGGGGAGCTGGTTGACTTCGGCTTGAGCAGCCAGAAACCGGATAAAGAGGCTGATAGACATCAGGCCCTGCTTTTCCTTGACTTTAAGATCCAGCGCATGAACGTAGAACCTGAAGAGCAGACTGTTTCGTCTCCTCGGATTATCGTGAGAAACGCCCAGGAGATAAACAACAACTTCGCGTTGCCGCCGGAAACCGGCTTGACTTACCAACTTCGCACAACACCCCGGATTGAGAAGGGAGGGAAGATTACTCTCGATGTGGAACTGGTATTCCACCAAATCAACGACCGGGGAGAGGAGAGAGCCCGGATTTCCGTATCCCCGACCCTCGAACCGGGGGACGCGATCACCCTCGGTTCCGTACTCCCGGGAAATGATCTTTACCAGATAATAGTTCTGGCCACGTTTGAGGATAGCTACCCGTTCCAACCCTGTGAAAAAATATAAGATAATCTTTCTCCTGCTCTTGCTCCCATATCCATTAACGGCACTCTCCCATAATAGTTCCGTAACCCTATCGGAAGATAAGACCCAATTCTTCTCCGGCAAGGCCATCGGCCAAACCCTGGTAATTAAAGACCTTCCCGAGAGAAGAGATGTGGAATGTGTCTGGAAGACGCTGGTGGAGACAGCGGTTATCGAGAAGGGAGGAAAACCGATCAGACAAAATGAGGGGAGGGATACGAGAGTCCGTGTTATTCTCCATCTGCCCGAGGTGACACGGCAAGTGAAACTCACCTGGGTGGTGGAGGTCCGATCGGGAGGCGAGTTGCTCGGGTCCAGTGTATTTTATTACCTCATTTTTCCCAGAGACAACGCCGAAATACTCAGAGAAGTTTTATGGAGAAGGAGGATCGGCATCTTCGATCCGGGGGGGGGATTAAAGGAACTGTTCACCTCGTTGGGGGTCTCCTATTCCGATATCTCCAGCGATCTCTCTCTGAAACTTTTTCGGGGAGACGCTTTGATCATCGGCCCGGGAGCCGTCTCAAACCCGTGGAGCAATCTCTTTCATCTTCTCACTTCAGATCCCCCCTTCGAGGGAGGGATTCTCTGTTTACGGCAGAGCATGTTGCCGGATGACCTGCCGATCAGCATCTTATCCGGGATATCTCCCGGAGCGGATGATCCAACTGTCATGGCTTCGGGCCATCCGATTTTCCTGGGCCTAAGTTCCGACGATTTCCGCGGGTGGGAAAGAGAAAACAATCCGGCGCTGTTCATTAATAAGCCCTCCCGGGGGAATTACCGGTCGCTTTTAGAGTTGCCGACCCGAGGAGAGAATCGAAAAGCATCTCTGCTCCTGGAAAACATCATGGATGGCCGAACAATCCTCTTCTGCCAGTTCCCGGTTTCCAGTTCCTTTAGAAGTAATCCGATCGCGGGAATTCTGCTCGCAAACATGCTCCGTTTTATAGTACAATCTTCACCGGTCAACTTATTCGCACCATCAGCAAATCGGGAGGAGGCCTTATTAAGGAATAGAGACAATACGTTCTCCCCTGATGCTGTTAAAAATTTTTAAAAGAATGAAACCGATAAAGGGGAACTGAACCTCCACACTATAATTGAGGAGAGATTATGAAAAAATCATTAGTAATATTGCTGGTGTTATCGGTGATAATATCTCTGTTTAACTCGTTTTCCGGCTACGCGGCTGACGGGGATAATATCAGCGTCGGTGTCTTTGATTTCGAAACCAGGGAGTCCAGCATTGACAAATTGGGGCCGAAGATCGCGGATATGATTACCGCCTATCTTTCCACAGATCCGAGCCTGAAGCTGGTGGAGAGAGCGGAGATCAAAAAAATCCTGTCCGAACTGGGGCTGAGCAAGACGGGAATCGTGGAGCAGAACGAGGCCGTCCAGGTCGGACGGGTGATCGGCGCGAAGATACTGGTTACCGGGAGAGCTTTCCCTATAGACGGTGAACTGGTGATCGTATCGAAAATCATCGGGACCGAGACTACTCGCGTCTTCGGCAATGTTGTCAAGGGACCGCTCTCGGAGAAGCTCACCACACTGATAGAGGAGATGGCGACCAGGATAACAAAAACCATAGAGGATAAGGGGGATGAGCTTTTGCCTGCGCCCCGGTCGAAAGAAGACAAGATTGCCCTCCTCCGGGAGAAGTTGAAGGGGAAGAAGTTCCCCCGGGTTTCGGTAGAAATTTCTGATGAATATATCGGCGCGAGCGATATTGATTCCGCGGCCGAAAGAGAGATAATCTTTATTCTCCGGAAGTGCGGATTCGAGGTGGTCCAGCAGAGCAAAAAAGTATTGAGTACCTGGGCCCGGTCATACCTGGAGGACAGTTCCATAGAACTGCCCCAGCACCTGGAGCAGGTGGATGTCGTTCTGGTCGGGGAGGCCTTCAGCGAATTTGCCGCCCGCACCGGATCCCTGGTATCCAGCAAAGCCCGAGTGGAGATCAGGGCGATCGACACCTCCAGTGGCCGTATTCTGGCGAGCAGCCGGAAGACAGAGACAGCGGTTGACCTCTCCGAGCGGATCGCGGCCAGGACCGCGCTCCAGAACGCAACCCTTGATGTAGCCTCCAAACTTATTCCTGAGATGCTGAACAGTTGGCAACGATAAGGTCGGTGGCAAGTCTTCTCCTCTCGCCGTTGTTCAATTAAGGGCAACCCATGATTACCAAATTGCTATTAATTCTCCTGGCTTTTAACTGGTCATCTCTTCTCCTTTCAGCTGAAGAAACTATCCCAATCACGATCCTCTATACCTGTGGAAATAAAGGATCTTTTATCCCTTCTAAGATCTATGAGAGCCGTATATTTAAAGATATTGATATAAAGATCGGGGATCGCTACGGAGGATACGCCGCCATCGCTCATTACATTGGAAAGACCAGAGATAAGGTTGAGGAGGAGAAAGGGGTCTTCCTTCTCATCGACGGCGGCAATTCTCTGGTGGGAAGCTCTGAGGCAAATTTCTTTAAGGGACGGGTCAGTGTTGATTTTATGAATCGGATGGGATATAACTCGATTACTGTCTCAAATCTCGACTGGTCGCTGGGAGTGGATAATGTAAAAGAGTTGTCAGATAACGCTAAATTCGCGTTCCTGAACGCGAATATCTTGATCAAGGAGACCAACCAACACCCCCCCTATCTGAAACCATACATTATTGTCGAAGCCGGTGGTTTGAAAATCGGCATCATCGGTTATGTCCAGCATGATCTTTCGATCTGGCTTGATCCTACCAGAGTAAATGGGCTGGTGGGGCAACCGGCGATACCAATTGTTCAAAAGTATATAGAAGAGATGAGAGACAAGGGAGCTGATTTGATTATCGCTATGGACCACACTGCCGGTGATAACTACCGTAATACGGCATCACGGACCAGGGGGATTGACGTACTGATAGATGGGGCGGCAGGATGGGACAGTTATTATGTCGGGGAAGTCGAGTTACCCCATCCGGAGAAAATTGAAAATACCTATATCTTTCCCGAGGTTGACAGTAACTTTGCCGTAGGACGTATTGATCTTACTTATGACCGAAAAAATCAGAGGATCGCGTCTACTCATTTTGAAAGGTATTTCATGAACTTGAAAGAAGTGGATGAAGATCCTGAGATTGAAAAATTCGTCACCAAGTTTTCGGATATCTATTTTGAGGTGATCGGAAAGAAACTGCAGGAGGTCATCGGATACGCTGCCGATGATCTGACAACTGACTGGGACGATGACTGGGACGCCCCGTTGGGAACACTGATCTGTAATGCCCTGCGGCAGACAGCCGGTACGGATGTGGGAATTCAAAATCTCGGAGCCATCCGGCGCCATATCAAGAAAGGCCCGATCAAAGTCAGAGACGTACAGGACGCCATTCCCTTTAAAAACAAGCTGGTTACATTTAAAGTGACAGGGAGAGATATTTATAGGTTCCGTTTTCTCAGCTTCTACCACGATTCCCAGCCACGCGTCCCCTGGATTTACACCTCCGGGATGAAAATAACCAGAACCCCGGAGATGATGATTAAAAATATTACCATCGGGGGGAAGGCGATCGAGAGTGATCGGGATTATACCTTTGCGACGAACAGCTATCTCTATAATGGCGGTTATTTACAGAGAGACGGGGTCTGCCGGGATTTTAAAGTCCGGGAGGAAAAGGTAACCGATATCGTCGTCGATTATATCAAAGAACATTCCCCGATATCATCCTCGGGACGGGAAGTAGGAACCCATGTCGAATATTAACTTGCTGCAAGGAAATTTCAAACTAAAGGCAGGACGATTGTAAGATAAAAAGAATTTGAGGCAGGACTATTGCAGGCAGGACTATTAAAGGAGAAAATTTTAGGCAGGACGATTAAAACCACAAAGGAATGAAAGACAGGATATTCATTAAACAGAATGATACTAATGTTGTTTTAACCTTCTCAAAATGGTCCGAGGCGAGGCAAATAGTCCTGCCTGTAATGGTCCTGTCTTAAAAAGGGTCCAAGGTAGGGGGTAATCGTCTTGGTCCCCCCCGACATTTATTTCGGGGTCCCAAAATCGTCTTGTCATAAAAGTTACGAAGCTAAGTTCATGAAAATAATATCTTTTTTCTCGATGGCCGCTCTAATCCTGATATCGATATCCACCCCTCCGGATATTTCGGCAAAACCTCTGCGGGCGGCAATCGTTCCCTTTGAAAACCGGACCGGGTACACCCGCCTGGACTATCTCAGTGATCTCTCTTTCAACCTGATCGTCTCCTTCTTAGCGGAATATGAAGGCATCGATCTCTTTGAACGGCAGCGGACGGATTTAATCGTTCGGGAGAAAGGATTATCTTCGGATCCGGAAGGAGAGCCCAAAATAGCCATTCCGGTCGATCTGATACTCTCCGGAGCATTCCGGATGGGAGATGAAAACGAAAAGAAGATTCAATTGCAGGTGAGATGGCTTAATAGCCCGGATACCGGGGAAGTGATATCTGAACGCGATCTACCCTCCATCGCTATTCAGGGCCTACTCTCCCGCCTGGAAGATATGCTCCGGGAGGCGATAATCGGACCGAATAAATTGCGGAAGAAAAATAGCGGATACGAGGAGGAAGAGATCAGCGGAAGATCAGTCGCCGTAATCGGCTTCAATAACTACTCCTCTCTTAAGGAATACGACTCGCTCCAGAAAGGCATTATCTACCTGATGGAGGAACGTCTGAGCCGGGAACCGGATCTAAAAGTGGTGGATAGAGATCAACTGAAAACGATCCTCTCTGAACATGAGCTGACTGCCTTATCCGGAGATAGCGGCATCAATTTCAACTTTATCCCGGCCGATCTTTTAGTGGAGGGTTGTTATACTTTTTCCGACGGGGAGTTTATCATCTATTCAAGAATTATAAATATTCATACAACCCAGATTGAAAGAGCATTCTCTTATGAGTCCAACCCGGACCAGATCCTCAATACTTCTATCGAGATAATCGAAGATATAGCCCGGGTACTTTCCCGGAGCAGGAAAAAAGGAGAAGCGGCCCGGGATATCTATCCCCCTTCCAAGGAGGCGTTCTTCTACTATGCCCGGGGGGCGGACCTCTATAGTCGAGGAGAATATGCCGAAGCGATCGCCTATATTAATCGCGCTCTCACCGTAAACCCGGAATATGTCTTCGGACAGTGGGAAGTAGCCCGAATCTATGAGGAGTACCTGGGGAGATATCACAAGGCCCTGGAAGCATATAAGAAAGTATTGGAACAGCCATGTGGAGAGACAATCAGAGAGAAGGCATTATTAAGACTGGCCATGATCAATTATCATCATCTGGAAAACTATCCGGGAGCGGTCGAATATTTCACAAAATTCCAAGAAGAGTTTCCGGATTCGGTATTCAGCGATATTATCCTCTATTCTCTGGGGCACTCATATCAGCGGATGGGGAAGTACGAAAAAGCCCTGAAATATTACCAACGGGGGATGGAAGGCAGCTCTTTCTCCCCGCTGCGGGGAAGTTTTCTGGTCCGGATCGGACAATGCCATTATTTATCCGGAGATCAAACAAAAGCCCGAAAGAATCTGGAGAAAGCAATCGACTGCTGCGGAACAGCTATCTTCCAGTCCGAAAAGAACAGGAAAGAAATCACCGTCAAAGAGGAAGCAACAAGATATATCACCCAGCTAAAGTAAAACCGAATTGATCTCGAGGGTTTGGGGTCAGGCCTTGCTTATCTGCCTATTCGTGTAATAAGCAAGTAATTCCGGGGACACCTTACTTAATTATTATTGATTTTTCCTTGTTAGACTGCCGAATTATGTATGATGTACCCGGAATTACCCACGGACTTCTGGGGGTCCTGAAAATTTTACAAAATCAAACTGGAGAAAGAGATCATTTTCCTCTTCTCTTCTTCTCTTCTTCAATATATTAAGATCGGAAGAGCACACGTCTGAACTCCAGTCACACTGATATATCTCGTATGCCGTCTTCTGCTTGAAAAAAAAAAACACCAAATAACTTT
>CAKZYZ010000086.1 GCA_937885075.1 uncultured bacterium
ACGAGATATATCAGTGTGACTGGAGTTCAGACGTGTGCTCTTCCGATCTATTCCTTCGTGAACTTCGTGTTCTTCGTGGTTTAAAAGGCTTTTCGAGTAAGGTCTAGCTATTGACTGTCGCCCCTTCGGGGCTTTTCGTTCGACGCCGTGCTCGCCATAGCTTTAGCGACGGCTGGTTCGAAGTTCGGCGTTCGACGTTCGATGTTCGGCGTTCTTTTTTTAGCTCGAAAAAACTGTATCACTTCTATGATTAAAAGTTAAGGAAAGTTTGGACGGCGATATCCGGTTCAGGAATGGTTTCATCGGTGATCTCAACCACCTCGCTGATTCGGTCCTGATAAGTCAGCCTGACCTTTATATGTCCTCTTCCTTTTTCCTCCAGGTGTTCCCTCACCACCTGTAACGCTTTTTCGGGATGATTACAGTCCTGACTGAGGTGGGCTAAAAAGATGTCGGTCAGCGAATCACCGGTCTCATTCGCCAGCAGCTCCGCCGCCGCCTGATTGGAGAGGTGCCCCTGTCTGCTGTTGATTCTCTGCTTCAACCGCCAGGGCCGGTCACCGTTCATCAGCATATCCGGATCATGATTGGCTTCCAGGACTACAACCCGATTGCCCTTCAACCGCTCCTTAACCAGTCGGGTAGGCACCCCGAGATCGGTGGCAACCAGTACTGATATCTCTCCTTGACGGATGATGAAACCGACCGGATCCTGGGCGTCATGAAAGACCGAGAATGGCAGGATGGTGAGGTCTCCAATCTCCCAGGAATGTCCGTTGGTGAATATTTTTACTGTCCGGGCCCGGGTCAGTTTTTTTTCCGTTGCCCGGGCGGTATCCCGGTTAATATAGACCGGGATTCCGTATCGCCCGGCCAGAACCGGGAGCCCCTGGATATGATCGGAATGTTCATGGCCGATCAGGATGGCGTCCAGCTCTTCGGGGAGCATATCCAGCAGACTCAGCCTTCGGGCGGTCTCCCGTCCGCTGAGCCCGGCATCAATCAGAATCCGGGTGGTCGGGGTAGAGATAAGAGTGCAGTTGCCCTTGCTTCCACTGGCTAGTACACATACTTTTAGCGACATAAATTAGCTCCTTCGTCGCTAATTTAGTTTTGAAAAACGACTATCATTATTCTGTCTTTTTATAGCATGATGATAATAGACTATCCCTCCCTTGGAAGCAAGGCGATAAGTTAGCGCTTTGCGCTAACTTAGTTTTGAAAAACGACTAACATATGATCTGGTTGACTATTGAAGTATTCCGTTGCTATACTGAGCAAAATCATCTAAGAGTATGTTGATAAACTTCGGGGGATGGTTGAATATCTCTCCCGCATTGCAATTAAATAATTTCTCCTGGTCGTTTTTCAAGACTAAAATAGCGAACGAAGTGAGCTAATTTATGGCGCTGACAATCCAACAGATTCCCCGGATGGACCAGAGGATGATCCTCTCTCCTCAGATGCAGCAGGCTATCTATCTCCTTCAGGTGCCTCTGCAGGAACTGAGTGTAATCATCCGGAACGAGATGGTTCAGAACCCGCTTCTGGAAGACTCGAATGAACAGCGCGAAGCCACTGATGCCGGCCCGAACGCGGATAGCGACAAACAGGATCCGGGAGAACTGGAGTTCCAGGCCGAGGTCGACCGGTTGGCGGAGATGTCCGATGAATGGAAGGAGTATTTCTTTCAGGATCAGAATTTTTCTTCCCGGAGGTATTACTCCGTTGATGAAGAGAAACGGAACTTTATGGAAAATTCCATTACCAGGAGTGAAACTCTCTCCGAACATCTCCTCAATCAGCTCAATACTTCACTCATAACAGGTCCGGAAAAAGCTGTTGCCGAGATTATTATCGGTTATATCGATGAGAACGGATATTTAACCGAGACTCCGGAGGATATTTCTCTTCAATCCGGGATATCCCCGGAAGAGGTGGAATCCGCCCTGAAGTTGATTCAAACCTTTCATCCCGCCGGAGTCGGCGCTCAAGACTTGAGGGAATGTCTTCTGAACCAGCTAAAAACCAGGAAAAATCCGGATCCTCTGGCCTATGAAATTGTCGATCGGTTCATGGCGGAACTGGGCGCTAAGAAATATCCCATAATTGCCCGGGCTCTCAAGACCACTCCGGAGATGGTCCAGCAAGCCGCGGAATATATCTCCGCTCTGGACCCGAAACCGGGAAGGATCTTTGGTCCCGACGATACCTTCTATGTTACCCCGGATATCTATCTGAAGAAAGATGATGATGATTACCGGATTGTCTTCAACCGGGAATATACCCCCCGGCTCAGGATCAGTAATCAGTATAGAAAACTCCTGACCAATCCGGAAACTTCGGAGAAGACCAGGGAATATATCAGGGAAAAACTTAGCGGCGGCCTCTGGCTGATAAAGAATATCCGGCTCCGGCAGGAGACTCTCTACAAGATAACGGAAGAGATAGTAAAACGGCAGAAGGAGTTTTTTGATAAAGGGGTGGCTTATCTCCGCCCCCTGAGGATGACAGAGGTCGCTCCGATTGTCGGGGTTCATGAGTCCACGGTCAGCCGTGCCGTGGCGAATAAATATATTCAGACCCCCCGGGGAACCTTTCCTCTGAGATACTTTTTTACCAGCTCTCTGACAAACTCCGCCGGCGATGATATCTCATCACTGAGCGTGAAGAAGATGATTGAAAAAATATTCGCGGAAGAGGACCGTCATCACCCTCTGAGTGATCAGGAAGTTGTTAAGATGCTGGCAGAACAGAGTATAGAACTCGCCCGACGAACTGTCGCCAAGTATCGAAAAGCCCTCAAGATACCCGCTTCGCATCTTCGGAAGAGATATTAGATGGGGAGTGGGTAGTAGGGAGTGGGCAGTAGGGGCTGCCTCGGGCCTGTTTCAGTCCACTAATTTCCACAACTTGATCCCCCTGCCTCGCCCCCTTTTTTGTCCACAGATATTACCCCACTGCCCACTCCCCATGTTAAAACCACTAATCCCATCAATCTACGCTAATTACATTAGTTCGTCGAACGGTTGAACATTAACCCGCTTGTTGATGGTCTGCTCCCAGCCCCCGATATCCTGTTCCTCTGATCTTCTGCCCTCTGATATCCTTATCATATGCTGTCCTCTTCTATGTTCGATATTCATCGGTTATCTACTATCTATCTTTGTGTTATAATAAATATTAATCAAATTTTATATATAATATATTTTCTTGACAGTGGCAGAGAAATATTATTTGTAGATAATATATATCATCTCCTGCGGTGGTTAATGTATTACAGCAGAAAATTCAAGAAGTAGGACATTCAATTATGCAATCGATTGATAAAGCAAGAGAGCTAAACGACGAAGGAATTCAACTTGCAGTTGAAGAGAAAGATTTGCCAGGCGCAATAAAAAAGTTTTTAGAGGCTATAGATTGTATAAAAGCGGAGCAGGGAGTTTCTTTTGAATTATCAGAAACACAATTTTTAGTAGGAATGGCTTATTTAAAATTAGATGAAAACCAACAGGCAGAAGAATACTTCAAAAAAGCCGCCGAAACAAACAATAATGGTAATAAAAGATTGAGTAATAAATGTTACTTATATTTAGGAATGATAAAATATGATAGTAATAAATACTCTGAAGTTATTGATTTATTTAATCATATAAAAATAAAAATTGGATTTGATTATGATGATTATGGAAATGATGATGAAGAAAAACATTCGTTTTATGGCATGTTAGGGGTCTCATATCTGCGCTTAGATTCTTATCGAAAGGCATTGGAGTATCTACTTGAGGCCGTAAAAATTCCTTATGATGCCGATGACCGTTTTGAGGATTACTATCAATTGGGTTGTACATACTACCATATGAACAATTACAAAAAGGCATTAAAATATTATGAAAAAAGTATCTCTGAAAATCCTGATCAGCCGGAGGGTTTTAAACAGCTAACTCTGTTAAGATTGGCATATATGTACATGTATAAAGAAGAATACGAGAAAGCCATTCAACTTTGTGAGGAAATTGAACAGAAGCAGGACATAAATATTAGACTTGAGCAATTATATATAACAAGAGGCCGCTGTCATTCCAGACTCGGGCAGGTAATGCAAGCATTAAAGTATTTTGAAAAGGCATGGGAGATGAAGGAACAATTAAATGATGGCTGGCGAGATCTTATTCAAAAATGGTTGATTGAATATTATACTAAAGTAGGCAATCAGGACCGAGTTAGTGAATTAAAAAAAAGCTAAGCGGAAAGAACACAGGGTTGATCCCCAAATAATAAGTTAATAAGTAAGAGCGCTTTATTAATCCACTGTCGTGCGGCACAAAAAACCGCACCGCGTAGCTCGTTTTACCGGTTAGCGATAATTTCCAGATTATCCATACTCAACTCCTTGTTGAGTCTCTCTCTTTTTTGAAAAAGTTATTGCATTATTCGCAAAATTATAATAATAACTTGCAAATACTTGAAGCTTGGGTTATATTTTATGTAGTATTTGGAATAGAAACCTTTAATCTTCAAATCCAAGTTGGAGATTTCGAATGTGGAAAATAAATTGGACTCTCATAACAAAAACCCAGGCAAAAAAAGTTCGCAAAAATCATCAGGCAGAATTTGAATCCTGTACAGCAAACATAGGGACAATTCAAAAGTACCTCAATATGGGCTTGAAATTGGGGTCGAATTTGAAGTTTGGATTTTTCCGATCAGAAGGCGGTGGGGTTTATCGAGTAGGTCAAAGTAATGTACCAAGTCCAAAGGAGACCAGGATATACCTTTATTTCGATGAGGACTCTAAAATTATCTATATTGTTGGAATGGGATTTAAGGAGGGCCAATCTAAGGACATTAATGAGGCTAAAAAACTGGTAAAAAAATCCGCGAAGCAAAATAATAGTTTGTAACTTATAACCCAACGCAGAAATGTATGGGAGAAAACATCATGGCACGCATATCTCATTCTGTTGCTGAAATGGCCGCCGATATTCTTGACGACCCTTCCGCCAAAGAAAGAGTAGAGAAACTAATTGCTAACAGGAGGTTGATAGAACAACTTACCCTTCAAAGACTCCTCAGAGAGAAAACTCAGACTGAAGTTGCTAAACACATGGGGTGTCACACGAGCAAGATCTCCAGGATGGAAGCCGGTTCCGACCAGGATTTGAAACTCGGTGATATCCTCGGTTATCTGTCTGCCCTGGATATGAATCTCTCTATGATCATGTCGGATCCGACTTCTCCGATCGCAGTCCGGATTAAACACGCTGTATTCCAGATCGATGATCTGTTGAAAGAATTGACCAAGCTGGCGTCACTCAGTGGCGACGAACAAATCACCAGTGGGATAGACCGCTTTTATCACGAGGTGCTTTTTAATTTTATCAAAAATTTTAAAAGCACTTATGACGAGTTCCGCGATCGTTTGCAAATCTCCTTTCCTGAAGAAGGAGAATCCGCTGAGGGAGTTGACGAAGTGCAAAAAATCTCTCCGGAGGAAGTCTCTCAAAGAGAACCTGTCCAGTCCTGATTTAAAGTTGTCACTTTTTCTTGTTAACACTCCCTCTACCTCGGCCACTTTTAAAGTCAGAATGATTTGGGCCAGAATGATTGACCTCGCCTCGGACTTTATTATTTTTGCTTTTAATTATTCTGACTCCAAATCATTCTGACTTAAATTATTTTTGCTTGTAATCATTCTGACTTCCAATCATTCTGACGCACGTTCGACGCCTTGCCTGCCATAGTGCTTGCATCCCGAACTTGCTCCGGGGCTTTAGCAACGGCTGGTTCGAAGTTCGAAGTTGGATGTTCGACGTTCGATGTTCAGTCTTTTTCCCCTCCCCACTGCCTACTCCCCACTCTCCACCTCCACCCACACCGGGCTGGACCAGGCCATCTGGCCGTCTTGCTGGATTATTTTGGCGTAGTACCAGGACTCGCCTCCCGGAGGAGCGTCATCCTCCAGCAGGTGCTGAGCGAAGACCCCGTCCCCCTTAACAGAGAAAACAATTTTGCCGTTCCGGATAATCTCGACCCGGTCTATCTTGTCGCAGGCGACCGCCCGGATGGCTATGGGGATCGCGCCCCGGGATCTTTCCCAGGTGACCTCGGAACCCATGGGCGCGTCGGCGACCCGGAAGTTCAGGATGATCTTCGGTCCGCTGGTTCCATAGACCTGGCGCCGCTGAAACGCTTCCCAGACCTCTTCCCGGGTAAGTCCGGTGCTGTAAACGCCTAGAAGCCCGGTGACCGGCGCGCCGACACTGCCGTTTCCGGGATGGCCGTCGTGATTGTCTCCGGATCCGAAGATCCCCAGTTTATAGCCGCGCGCCAGCGCGTCCCGGACAAAAGCTCCCCGGACCGGGCGATAGATACAGGATTCACAGCCGTAATACTCGGATGAACCGTGGATCGAGCTGATCTCGACCAGCCACTCCTTCGGCCCGGGGGGGATACTCCAGTCGGTGGCGATCGGTCCTCCTCCGACATGGTGGGCGATGGTCATGGCCTGGTACGGCTCAATAACTTTCCAGAGTTTTTCCGGGGTATTACTCTCCGGATCAATCGAACGGAAGATCGGCCCGTCCCCGTCCCGGTAATAAACATTCCGGTGGCCGTATATCCAGTTGGTCCATTCAAAGGCCACGAAAGTGACAAACCGGCCCGGCTGATAAGCCTGATTGGCGGCTTCTTTTATCCGTTCCCAGACGTCTCCCCGGATCGGGATTGTACCGAAGTCGGCGTGATCGGTGAGGGATGATATATCCAACCCCGACACTTCCCGGGCGTAGCGATAGTAATCTTCCGGTGTCCCGGTCCCGTCCGACTGGCGGGAATGACCGTGAATATCTCCGAAATAAAGATTAAGTGACGCCTGCCCCTTCCGGCAGAGCAGAACATTGCTTTTACCGGTGAGTCCTTTCGGGCCATCTACCTGGAAGAAATATATGCCTTCCTCTTCCGGGGTGTATTTAAAGGAGATCGACTTTTCTCCTCCCTTCGCGTTTACCAGGCGGGCCGAAGCTCGGCCGGTTTCAGGAATCGGTTCCTCCTCCCGGAAGATTGATAATCGATAACCCCCGAAGGGTGATTTGCCCCAGTTCCCCAGACCATCAAGCGGTACGGCCCGAATTGCTATCTCTTCTCCCGGCTGGACTATAGTCGGACCGGTAACCCTTAGACTAACCGGCGGCCGGGCAATAGTCCGAATTACCGGCGGCCGGGCGATGCAGGCGGAATTACCATCGCCATCTCCGTCGGTAAAGATCTGAAATAGCTCTTCCGCTTCCGCGAAGCGGTCAACCCGGGCGTTGATATAGCTGAAACGGATCGTTGCTCCGGCGGGGATGGCTCCGGCCCGCGAAAAGACCATAACCCGATTCAAAGGGAGGAGTTCAACCGCAATTTCGGGATCATCAAATGATGGTTTCACCTCGACATACCCCGGCTGCCCCGGATAGGAGATCTGGGGTTCCGCCCAGCCCCACCAGGGGGATATCTGGAGCATGATGAATCCGCCCTTAGCGATCCCGGATTTTCCCACGGTGAAGTCAACCTGAAAGTCCTGCCTCGATCCGACCGGGAAAGGACCGTGGGAGAGGGGAAGAGCCGTTCCCTCCCCATCTACTTTTGATGGTTTTGCGTCAAGATAAGGAACAACCTCGGGAACCCATCTCCGCTCTTCCGGAGCGGCCGGATTGAATACCGGTGCCTCCTCGGCTTTCTCCGAGCAACCGGAGCATAATAATGTAAGTAATAATATAGCCGAAAAATACCGCATGATTATTCTTCTTTGATTATCCCTGACCTCGGCCCCTATATTAGCCGCAAAAAGGCGCAAAATTCGCAAGAATCCCTCCTGCCTCGGCCCCATTATGAATATCCAATGGCCAACTTCCAATCTCCAATTTCCAAGTTCACATTTGGATATTGGTTATTGGGCGTTGGATATTGGCCCTTCCGCTTCCCCCCACCTCGGCTTTTTTCGTTTGACGTTCGAAGTTCGGCGTTCGACGTTCCCCCGAAATAATCGGGAGGCAAGCAGATGTTCAGTCTTCCCGCCCCCTACCGCAGCCCCTTTTTAGTCCACGAATTTTTATCCCGCGATAACCGCGCAGGTTATTTTGCGGGAACACGAATTTACACTGATTGCTCTTCGTTGTTTTTATCTCTACTGCCTTTTGCTCACCGCCCATGTTAACAACGAAGGCGAACAACTTTAAGCACTTTTCCGCCAGAGGCGGATCAGCCTCTGGCTGAAGCGCATTTCAAACTTTAGGCACTTTAAACTATTTCCTATTCCCCATTCCCCAATATATCATATGACCGGATAATCTGTTCGGAATTATTGGTCTTCAATCAGTTTTCCCCGATCCGTCCGATATTCGCTGATCCGCTAAACCGGAGTTGACAGTTCTAAGATGGTATGATAAGTTGCTCCTATATAGTCGTATCGTCGCAGAACAAAGGGAATCCGGTTAAAATCCGGAGCGGTCGCGCCACTGTGACTCCTCGCCTCTTAGGGCCGGGGGAAGCCAGGACACCTTATCTCCGACAGCTCACAAAAACTTCGCAGGAAAGGGAAGTGGGCCTACTGTGCCATTGACCCGGACTCCCTCGCGGAGCTCCGGGTTTTTTTGTTTTTCCGGCGATGCCGGAAAAACAAAGAAGTTTGAAAATCCTGCCGGAATAAGGAGGTGAGGCATGGCTGGATATTAAACTGTCATAAAATCCGGTAAATAAGGTACGCCCGCGTTCATAGCCGGGGTATTGTAGCCGCGGTCGCTGACCGCGGTAGCCAGGCGCGGTTGTAGCCGCGGTCGTTGAGCGCGGAAGATAAGGCCGAGGTCAATATCTCGGCCACAGTATCAGAGGAGCCCCGACCGATCGGGATGAAGTATAAGATAACGGGTTTACTGAAAGCTTGCCCAGAAAAGGATAATAGGAGATTGATATGAGAAAAATATTTGTGATGTTTGTTTTAATCGGAGCGATGATAATTGTCTTCCGCGCCGGAGCGGCGCCGTCATTTTCGGCCAACCCCGGTTACATGAGGGTTCCGGTGGTTACCATCGCCGGAACCGCGTCAACCTGGACCTCGGGGATACAGAGCTTCGATGGCGATGAGAATGAAACCACCTATCTCTTTGGTCAGAACCAATATATTATGAAGAAAGAGAAAGGTAGCTCCGCCACGGTTCTCTATGACTATGGTTCTTCCGTCTTCGGAAGTTTTGTTAAACTCCGGGGAGATAAGCTTTACTTCGGTGAATCCAGCACCGGCTCCATTAAGTCCATCCCGACCGCGGGCGGAACGGCCACCGACCTCTTTACTTTGGCCAACAATTTTGACTGCGCTTTCAACAGCCAGACCCAGATGTTTCTCTCCGCCAACCCCAGCTGGACCGGTAATTACCTCTATGTCTGGTGGCAGGGGATGACCGATCCTCAGATAATCGCGGATGTGGGAGATAATTCCGGCCCCATAGCGGTGGATAGTAATGATAACCTTTATTACGGCCGTTCCACCGCGTATCCTCCGGGTCCGGAAGATATTGTATATTATACCGCTGCCCAGGTGGCGAACGCCATTAATACCGGGGTGCCGTTAACTTCATCCGATTGGACCGTTTACGCGGCCGGGGTGAATGCTCCCGGCGGTCTGGCCTTTGATAGCCAGGCCACAATTCAGGATCTTTTCTCGACCAGTTCCGGCCTGGGCACTCTCTCCCGGATTTCATCCGGGCTGACCGACCGGATGGGTGCCGGGTCTTATCCCTCCTGTCCGCGCTTCTTCGGGGAGGGCCGTTTCAGCCCGTTTTTAGAGACAGGGGGAGTTCTGGCGGTAAACTGTACGGACTACAATGACAGTTACGATAGCACTGTCTATGTGGTTAAGGCCTGCCCTCAGAACTTTATTATCGGTTCCGGTGATTACAGCATATCCGGCGCCAGTGATATCGCGGTCTTTCGTCCTGTTTCCGGTCTCTGGGCGGTTCGGGGCGTTACCCGGCTTTATTTTGGGGGCGAGGGCGATCTTCCGGTTGCCGGAGATTATGACGGTAACGGGACCTCCGATCCATCCATCTATCGGCCGGATTCCGGTCTCTGGGCGGCAAAGGGTGTCACCCGGGTTTACTTCGGCGGCGATCAGGATATTCCTCTGCCGAGAGATTATGACGGGGATGGGACGGCTGATCCCGCGATCTTCCGGCCGGCCGCGGGGCTCTGGGCGGTTCGGGGGATGACCCGGGTTTATTTCGGGACCGATGGTGACTTTCCTCAGCCTGATTATAACGACGGGGCAATTGTTCTCTTCCGGCCCTCGACCGGCCTCTGGGCGGTTCGGGATATTACCCGGTTTTACTTCGGGGAGCCCGGAGATTTGCCGGTCCCGGGTGATTATGATGGTGATGGCAGCACGGATGCCGGTATATATCGGCCCACCAGCGGCCTCTGGGCCATTCGCGGTGTGACAAGGGTTTACTTCGGTTCCGGAGAAGAGTGGGATGTGCCGCTTCCGATTGATTATCTGGGCACCGGGTCGGTAGTTCCGGCTATCTTCCGTCCCTCCACCGGCCTCTGGTCCATCCGCGGTGTAACCCGGGTTTACTTCGGGAACGAAGGTGATTTCCCGGCTACGCGATAAGGAGGTAACGGGCCCATCGATTAACATCCGCGGTCACCGACCGCGGCTACACCGCCGGGATCTCTCTGGCGTTGGTTGTAGCCGCGGTCGGTGACCGCGGGAATTGTGTCGGGCTTTCTCTGTCGTTGACTGTAGCCGCGGTCGTTTTTCCGCTGCAAATTGCTCTGGGTAATGACCGGGCTGCGTGGCGATAAGGTTTCTGTGAAAGTTCACGATAGCTTCTGCTTCGGAATTTCAATAACTCTCGTAGCGGCCCCGCCATGGTAGGCGGGGCCACTAGTGGAGACCTGAAGGTCGCCGCTACGAGGTTGCCCCGCCATCGGGGCTAAGTTTACGAATTAAAAGTTGCTGTATTGATTGAGAATGTTATAATTTTTACAGAGTAAAAATTATGAAGGCATTTAGACTTGTTATTCTAATTATTGGATGTGCTCTGTTGGCGTTTGGTGCCTGGTTGCTTTATCTCAGATCGCATTCATCCTCTTCGGATGAGACAGATCCTCTCTCCGTTAAAATAACCCGTTCAACTTCTAAGCGGGGCAGTCTCAACACCAAAGCTTCCCTCCCGTCCAGATCCGACTCGGATGCTGAATCTTCACTAGCCGGGAGGGATTCAGAGGTTCCCGTGGCACTTTCTTCTTCTACTCCCCGTCCTCCATTATCCAAGCTTTCAATCATTACCGCCAAACTGCCGATGGGGGCGGTAGGATTTGACTACCGGCAGATCCTGAGAGCTGCCGGCCTGGCGGGGGATCCTATCTGGAGCTTGAGTAGCGGTAATCTGCCGCCGGGATTGAAGCTAGGAACCGATGGAGTTGTTGCCGGTATCCCCGGAGAGAGCGGGGAGTGGCGGTTCACGATTCTGGTAAAGGACGATACGGGAAATCTCGCCCGAAAGGAGTTACGTCTGTTGATTCGGCCCGCTACCGGGGAGGAAGAAGGTCTTCTCTCGATCACGACCGATTCTATCTCAGAAGGATTCCTGGGGAGGGAATACCTTCAGGAGATCGGATGGAAGGGAGGTGAGCCCCCTTATCGATGGGCACTGATCGGGGGAGTGCTTCCCGAGCTGATTCATCTCAATAAGCGGACCGGAGTTCTCTACGGGACCCCGCGTGAGATAGGCAAGTTCCAATTTACTCTTCGGCTGACTGACAGCACCGAGATATTTGCCGAGAAGAACTTTCTTCTTGAAGTAAAAGAAGGCAAGATCGAGATCATTACCGGCGCCCTTCCTCCCGCGTCAAAAGGGGAGAAATACTCCCTCACCTTCCGGGCCCGGGGGGGCGTGGTCCCCCACCGATGGGAGATGGTCACCGGCCATCCTCCGGGGGGTCTGAGTTTCGATCCGGAACGGGGGATAATCTCCGGGATCCCTGAGAAGTGGGAGACCGTAACCTTCCTGCTCCGGGTGACCGGCCGGGAGGGGAGATCGGCGGAGAAGGAATTCAAGCTGGAAGTTACTACCATGGCTCAGCGGATCACGGATCTGCGGATTGTAACTGAATCTCTCGCGACCGCGGTTCGGGGTGAACTTTATAATGCCGAACTCACCGCGGCTGACGGCGCTCTGCCATATGTCTGGACGGTCTCTCAGGGAGATCTTCCGCCCAGTCTATCGCTCAATAGCGGGACGGGAATTATCAGCGGAATCCCCGAAGAAGCGGGTAAATCTACTTTTACTGTGCTGGTCAGCGATAATACCGGCAATACCGCCCGTAGTGAACTAAGTCTTACCGTTGACTATCAACTGGTCTATATCACTACCGGGACATTGGAGATAGCAGTGGTGGGAACCGGTTATCAACAGTCAATTACTGTTACCGGCGGGACTCCGCCATATGCCTTCCAACTTGAATCGGGAGAACTGCCGGATAATCTCTCTCTGGACAGTGTCTCCGGTCAGATCCTGGGATCAATATCGGAGAACTATTTCGGTCAGGGGACCCGTGAGTTTACTTTTCGGATCAAGGCCACTGATCAGGTGGGACATTATGATATTGTGGAACTGAAGATGACGGTTCGGGAGACCGCGGAACCCACACCGCTTTTCTCTCCGACTCCGCGGCCATCGTCATCCCCGACACCCATCCCATCCGTCAGTCCGGTGGGATTTCATATCTCGACCGAATCCCTCCCGGAGGGAATAGTGGGGGAGAATTACAGCGCCACACTCTCCGCTTTGGGCGGAACCACGCCCTATACCTGGAGTTTCCAGAATCTACCCCAGGGGCTTTCCTGGTCCGATTCGGGAACTATCTCCGGAATACCGGAGGTTGCCGCGATCTATTCGATCGAGGTATTGGTATCGGATGCGGCAAGTGAAGTCGCGTCGAAGATCTTTGAGCTCACCATAGTCGATAATCAGGTTGAGGGAATCAGCAATCTGATCGGAGCGCCCGGCGACGGCAAGGTAGGTCTGGCCTGGACCAACCCCGGATCTATCGAATTTGATAAAGTTAAAGTGTTGAGAAAGACCGGAAGCTATCCGCGTGATGTCGGGGATGGCACTGAAATATACGAAGGCGCCAATGATAATATCATCGATGATGGATTGACCAATAATATCGCGTATTTTTACGCGGTTATTGCTTACAATCAGGATGGGTCTCCCGGAGGGATCGGTTCGAATAACCGGATTGAGATCACCCCGCTGGCGGTGACCCTCTCCGGAGCTAATGATCCGTACGCCGATGAGGTGATCAGCTTTTCTCCACTCTCCGGCGGGTCTGGTTCATCTGTGGCACTCGGTTCTCCGCGGGGAGAGGGAAAGGATAAGGGATCCCTCGATGTGGTATCGCTTCATGCCCGGATCTATGATGGGACCACTCCCTGCGGCGGCAGTATCATCCTGAAATTTAACAACAACCTGGTATGGGATGGGGACGGGTTTGATTTTACCATCTTCGAGAATGTCTTCGATGTCGGAGGTGATGAATCGACCCGATGGATGGAACCGGCGATTGTCGCTGTCAGTCAGGATGGGAAGACCTTCTATACCTTCGCGTATGACTATGTGCCACACTATGATGGCACCGGTGAGATCGATTATTATAACCCCTACTCATTTATGGATGGAGACGGTACCGTCCGTGGTTTTGCCGGGGTCCACCCTGTCTTCAGTAACAATGGAACCCCCGATCCAACCAATCCCTCCGTCTCCGGGGGAGATTCTTTCGATCTCTCCGATATCACAAGAAAGGATCTGTCCTGGATTCAGTATATTAAGATAACAGCTACCGGAGACGGGTGGCTGACAGATAGTAATGGGGATAAAGTCAGACATGTTCAGGATATGGGTGCCTGCAGTGGCGCCGGTTCTTCCGGATTTGACCTGGACGCTGTCAGCGCGGTGAACTACTAATGTTCCAGAACAGTTGCCCGGAGCAAAGCGACGGGCTATGTTCTTTTTTTCAATTTAAGATTATGATAGGGGAACAATAGCATTTCTTTATCCAATCAGCCGTTAAACAAAAACCCCCCATCCGGATGAATCCGGGTGGGGGGTTTTATTTAGTGTCTGAACGAAAACTCCGAATTTCATAGAATTTGTCATTCAGACTGTGTCACAATTGGTTTTTAAAATAATGCTCCCCCACTTTGGGGTATTAAATAGCCATATTTAGCATTTTAACCATGTTTATGGCGACGAATTTAGGGACTACGCCCCACCATTTTAAGCATTAAGCAATTGTGACACAGTCTGATTGCGAGGAACGAAGTGACGAAGCAATCTCCTCACAAACAAAGCAGATTGCTTCGTCGTCCCTCCTCGCAATGACTTAGTTTTAGGGGTCTTCGTTTAGACACTATTTAGTTATTTATTCAGCCAGGGGCATATCGCCGCCTGTTCCGAAGTAGACCCTCGTGGTTCCCCGGATGGCCCAGAGTCCGGAGGCTTCCCGGAAGATCCCGATCTCTTCGAGGCCACTGCCCTCGTAATTACCTGCTATCGGGGAGTCATCGGCGCCGCCGAAGTAGGCCCGGGTCAATCCCTTGATGGCCCAGAGTCCGGAAGCCGGCCGGTAGATAGCGATCTGGTCCCGGAATGGCGCAGTAGCTTTGCTGGTGCCATACCACTGGTAAACACCAGGAACCGGGGTGTCATCGGAGCTTCCAAAATAGGAACGGGTAATTCCCCGGATCGCCCAGAGACCGGAAGTCGGTCGGAAGATCCCTATATCGTCAATCCCATCCCCGTCATAATCTCCGGGGACCGGGTTATCATCAATATTCCCGAAGTAGGCCGTGGTTATATCACGGATACTCCAGAGCCCGATATCCAGATTGAATACCGCGATATCACAGCTGCCGTCTCCATTATAGTCCCCCGGAACCGAAGTATCATTGCCGGAACCGAAATAAACCCGGGTTATATCTTTGACCGCCCAGAGTCCGGAGGAAGGACGATAGATGGCGATATCGGTTATCCCGTCCCCGTCATAATCTCCACTGGCCGGCCGGTCTCCGTCAGTGCCGAAGTAGGTCCGCCCAAGTCCGCGTACAGCCCAGAGGCCGGTTGAGGGGCGGAAGACCGCGATATCGGTCAGACCATCACCATTATAATCACCTGACTGAAGCACCAGGTTGGAACTCGGGTTAGAGCGGGATGTTTCGCTGACCTGAACATTATCAATATAAATGGTGGCGCCGGGATCGTTATATTCATCCCAGACAAACTGGAGATAAAGCGGGGAGGGAAGAGTGGTGAGGTTGGTCGGAACCTGACTTCCCCATCTCCCGGCATCCCCGGTGAACTTGCGGTAGAATACCCAGTTGGTACCATCAGTGGAATAATTAAGCCGCACCATGGCGTAGGTAGCATCATACCAGGCACGGAATTCCAATTTTCGGGGTGACGAGAGAAGTGGTGTGGTGATCGAGGCACCGGCGGTCTCTATCAATACGCTATGGGTGGGAGAGTAACTGGTTACGGTTGACCACTCGACCCCGTTGGTCTGCCAGTCGGCTGGCGGAAAGGCGGCCCCCTCAAAATCTTCATCAATAAGATAGGTCTGCCCGGAGACGGACATTATTGTGCCAAAGAAAATCGCTATCGCGATCACCAGGCTGGTTTTCATTTCTCTCATCTTCTTCTCCTTCTTTTAATACGATTGCCACATTTTATAAATATAATCTGAAGATAAAGTAATATTGACCTACTAAAGATATTAATACAAGTAATTTTATATATTTCTCTTCAAAAGTTTGCTGGTAATATAATAGAATGTAAAAATTAAATTGGTGTTGTATAGTGTGAAGGGTTATAAATATTTCAAATGGTATTAGCTTCAATGTTTTTCCATTAAGTTATCGCCGAAGGTGCTAACTTACTGCTTCGGAATTTCAATAACCCCTAAGGAAAGCAGGAAGGCAGGAGGGGGAGTATTTTAATTTTCCTGCTTTCATGCTTTCCTTAGAGGAAAAGTTGCCCGAGCGAAGTGAGGGCTAAGTCCTAGGTGTAATTATGAAAAATAATTTATCGAACGCTCGGGAGAGAAGGTTATATGTCCGGGTAGAATATCCTGCTGGAATCGGACCGAGACTGGTTGTCGGGGAATATGAGTATGAGGTGATGGATATATCGGAGCAGGGAGTTAAATTAATCACCGATCACCCCGAGCGTTTCTCCCCCGGATTGAAAGAGGTTGAGGCGGATATTGTATTTCGGGATGGCGGAAGCCATCAGATCAAGGGAGCTATTATCCGGATTGAGATGACCCAGTTCTCTCCTGAGACCCGGATCGCGATCTTTCTCTATGATGGGTGGGGTATCCCCGCCTCTAGGATAGATCAGGAGATGGAAACCCAGGCCTGAGTCCATGTTCCGGGATTGTTTTAAATATTAAACAGTGTGATTTAAGGAACTATTATTTTGGCAGTGAATCAGTAAACAGTTATCAGTAAGCGGTGCTACGTGTTGTTGTTACCGTTTACTGATAACCGGTTACTGATTACCGTTTTTAAAGCAGACAAGGAGGCAGTATGACAGATAATAAGAAGTACGGATTGGGCTGTTTAAAGGACCCCGCGGACACCCGTGATATTCCGATGCGTTTGATATTGCCCCCGATCACCGCTCCGGCAATAGTTGATTATACCCAACAGATGAGTCCGGTGAGAAATCAAGGGGAAGAAGGGACCTGTGTCGCTTTCGCCTCGGTGGTGGGGGTGAAGGAGTACCAGGAGAAGAAGGAACATCAGAAGCTGATAGAGCTCTCCCCCCGTTATCTCTATCATCTCTGCAAGCAGCTCGACGGTATTCCGAACCAGGAAGGAACCTATCCTCGGGTGGCGATGAAGGCCCTGGCGGATAATGGAGTCTGCCCCGAAGAGTGCTGGCCCTACCGGACTTATCAGACCGACAGTCCCTGCGCGGGGGCTGATGAGAAAGCCCTCCCTTTCCGTATTCAGGCTTACGCGAGGCTTTCAGGTACAGAGGAGATGGAGCGGAGTCTCTCCGTAAATGGACCGTTCATGGCCGGCGTTGAGGTCTTCTCCGCCTGGTTTGAATCCGGCCGGGGAAGAATCCCCCTGCCGGATCCTGATGAGACTTCTCTGGGCGGCCACGCGATCTGTATAGTGGGGTATAGTCGGGAGGGGAGCTACTTCAAATTCAAGAATTCATGGGGGGTTGATTGGGGAGATAGCGGTTATGGATATCTTCCGTATGAGTACATGAATCGGTACTGTCTGGATGCCTGGTCAGGTACTGACCTGGTGGCGGGGAGATCAAAGATCAGTAATCAGTGAGCAGTAATCAGTAAGCGGTAAGCGGTAAGCGGTGCCGGGTGTTGTTTTTACCGATCACTGATAACCGATCACTGATTACTTTCTTTTAAACAAGGAGTTAATATAATATGGCTACCAAGATCGCGGTAATTGGAATGGGGTATGTCGGGATACCGGCGGCGGCGCTTTTAGCCGATGTAGATGGATTTGAAGTGACCGGTCTCCAGCGCCGCTCGAAACGATCCGGATGGAAGATAGAGGCATTGAACTCGGGGCGCTGCCCTTTTGAAGGCGATGAACCGGGGCTGGATGACCTGGTCTCCCGGGTAGTAGAGAAGGGGACATTCAGGGTTACCGATGATTATTCTGTCCTCAAAGATATGGATATTATTCTGCTCGATGTTCAGACTCCGACCGAAGGACCCGATCATCAGCCGCTCTATGAATCTTTAAAAGAAGTATCCGGTCATGTCGGGAGAAATATGAAGGAAGGTGTCCTGGTTATTACCGAGTCCACGGTTGCTCCCGGGACCACCGTGAATATTGTCCTGCCGATCCTGGAGAAAGAGTCCGGGTTAAAAGCCGGTCGGGACTTCTCTCTGGCTTATTCTTACGAACGGGTGATGCCGGGCAAGCTGATCGAGTATATCGTCAACCTCCCCCGGATTGTCGGCGGAATCGACAAACGGAGCGAAGAGAGGGCGGTGGCGATGTATGCCAGGATCGTTAAAAAGAAAATCTATTCCACCGATGTCCTGACCGCGGAGACATCCAAGACAATGGAGAACGCCTACCGGGACGTAAATATCGCTTTTGCCAATGAGATGGCGGTAATCGCTGAGAAATTAGGGGTGGATATATTCGAGATTCAGAAACTGATCAACTCCCGTTCGGAACGGCATATGCACCTTCCCGGCGCCGGAGTGGGCGGACACTGTCTCCCCAAAGATACCTGGCTTTTACGCTATGGATTACGGAAGTACTGGGCGCCGACCATGGAGACCGAATTTGTCTGTCTGGCTCGGAAGGTGAACGATCTGATGCCGCTGCATATGGTGGAACTGGTCCAGAGCGCTCTTAAGGAGAAAGGGAAGGAACTGAAAGGCTCCCGGATCGCGATCATGGGTGTCGCTTACCTGGAGGATTCCGACGATACCAGGAATACCCCCGCCTATCGCCTTATATCCGAGTTGGAATCACGCGGCGCGAGCATTATCGCCCATGATCCTCATGTCCGGGAATTCCCGGAAGCCGAACTCACCCGGGATCTGGATGAGGCATTGAAAGGTGCTGACTGCGCGGTTATCGTGACCAAGCATAAACCTTACTTCAGTTTGGATCTGGAGAAGACAGAATCACTGATGAATCTTCCCATCCTGATTGACGGTCGGAATGTACTTGATAAAGATCAGATTGAGGCTGCTGGATTTATCTATAGGGGAGTTGGGAAAGGGAGGTAGGAAAGAAGTTGTAAGTTATAAGTGCGCTAAAGTGCCTAAAGTTGAAAACACCTATTCCCCGGGTGCACTGAGGGCTAACCTTAATAATTTTAGGTACTTCAAACTTCGTCTCTGGGCTTAACAGGAATACTAGCGCCGGGAAAGCCAGGTGAAAGCGAACAACTTTAGGCACTTTTCCGCCAGAGGCGGATCAGCCTCTGGCTGAAGCGCATTTCAAACTTTAGGCACTTACAACTTACAAAAAAGGAGGTTGTCATGGGTATATCGCAAGCGACATTGAGAATCGTGGTGGGTATTGTCGGGGGTCTGATTATCGTCACCCGGCTCTACGGGATAATTAACCCCGTCAAAACCAGGAAGATAGCGGACTGGTTCGCCCGGCTGGGGCCGGGTTGGATCCGGGCATTATATGTTATTCTCGGGCTCCTGGGGGCGTGGATACTTTTTTCCGCTCTGGTTATAATATTCCAACAGGTTCCGGTATTTATGGTCATAAGTTTTCTGATTGGCCTCCTCCTCCTCCTCTCCGGGATGTTTGTTCTTCGTCCGGAGTGGCTGCCGGAAGTGTTGAAAGGAGTGCTGGTTGACCGGGGGGATTTATTTATCCGGTTCATCTGTTTGGTCGGTCTTTTAGTCGGCATATTCTTCCTCCTGACCGCTATCTTCGGGAATAGCTGGGGCGGGATTTAAGTTGCTGCTTCGGAATTTCCCGTCTGAAGCCGGCTCTTCGACAATAAATCTGCCACAAAGTCACAAAGGCACTAAGGAAAACGTAAGAAAGAATAAAAAACGTTGTTATTGCATCTTGAAATATTTTCTTTGTGTCTCTGTGTCTTAGTGGCAAAAAAAAACTTGCGAAGCTAAGTTCCTGCTTCGGAATTTCAATAAGTTCGTAGTGCAGGACTTCAGTCCTGCCTTCGTTGGGCAGGACTGAAGTCCTGCACTACGAGGTTGCGCCATAGGCGCTATGTTCTTTTACTCGAGGGAGAGTTATGATTGAGAAAATCCAGAAGATAATGGGCGACGGGGCGAAAGAACTCCTGGCCCACAAATGTACCACCATTCCGAAAGATATGCTTCACCTACCGGGCCCGGATTTTGTCGAACGAATATTTTTGCAGACCGATCGACCGGCTCCGGTCCTGAGGAATCTGCAATCACTATTTGATCATGGACGTCTTGCCGGAACCGGTTACCTCTCTATATTACCGGTCGATCAGGGGGTTGAGCACACCGCCGGCGCCTCGTTCTCCCCCAACCCAATCTACTTCGATCCGGAGTATATAGTCAAACTGGCTATCGAAGGCGGATGCAACGCGGTTGCCTCGACCCTGGGGGTGTTGGGAATAGTAGCCCGGAGGTACTCCCACCGGATCCCATTTATCCTCAAGATCAACCATAATGAGCTCCTAACTTATCCTAACTCTTATGATCAGCGACTCTTCGCCTCGGTTGATCAGGCATTCGAAATGGGGGCGGTGGGGGTCGGCGCGACCATCTATTTTGGCTCTCCGGAGTCCCGGCGGCAGATTGAGGAAATATCGGAAGCATTCGAGCAGGCGCATAGTCTGGGGCTCTTTACTGTCCTTTGGTGCTATTTGAGAAATGACGGTTTTAAAAAGGATGAGGTTGATTATCATGCTTCGGCCGACATGACCGGTCAGGCCAATCACCTGGGGGTAACGATTGAGGCGGATATCATCAAGCAGAAACTTCCCGTCAATAACCGGGGCTTTGTCGAGATTGGTTTTGCCAAGACCAATCCCCTGATGTATGAAAAACTCTCCTCCGACCATCCGATTGACCTGACCCGGTACCAGGTGGCCAACTGCTACATGGGACGGATCGGCCTGATCAATTCCGGCGGCGCTTCCGGAGATAACGATCTCCAGCAGGCGGTTCTGACCGCCGTGATCAACAAGCGTGCCGGGGGAATGGGACTGATCTCGGGGAGGAAGGCCTTTCAGAAGCCGATGAAAGATGGAGTAGAGCTCCTCAACTCGATTCAGGATGTATATTTAAGTCCTGAAGTTACCATAGCATAATTAATTTCATAACGAAGAAAACATAGCGGAGAAAATGGAATAATGGAGTGATGGAGTACTGGAGTGATGGAGTCTTAGGCTTCAGCCCGCCACACCCCGTTCATCACTCTAATAATCCATCACTCCACCACTCCAGTCCCTCATGATTACCGGTAGAAATGATCCCTGTTGGTGCGGCAGCGGCAAGAAATATAAAAAATGCCATCTCCCTCTTGATCGGGCCGGTCATTCCCACCCCGGGAAGACCACCTCCGGTATCCTGATCAAGACCGAAGAGCAGATCGTCGGGATCCGGGCGGCCTGCCGGATGACCTCCGACCTCCTCGATATGGTTGCCGGGCGGATTAAGGACGGGATCACCACCAATGATATTGATTCCTGGGTTCACGAGGAGACGATTGCCCGGGGAGGTATTCCGGCGCCATTAGGTTATCGCGGATTTCCGAAGAGTGTCTGCACCACGCTCAATGAAGGGATCTGTCACGGCATTCCGGATGAGACCGTCCTGAAAAGCGGCGACATTCTTAACGTCGATGTGACCACCATCCTGAACGGATACTATGGAGATGCCAACCGGATGTTCATGATCGGGGAGGTGAGTGATAAAGCCCGGAATATTATCCGGGTGGCGAAAGAATGCCTCAGCCGCGGGATCCGGATGGTAAAATCAGGCAACCGGTTCGGTGATATCGGCTGGGCGATTCAGCAACACGCGAATAAACATGGTTTTTCGGTTGTCCGGGATTATACCGGGCACGGGGTCGGGATTGAGTTTCATGAACCGCCCAATGTCTGCCATTACGGGAAGAGAGGAACCGGAGAATTAATCCAGCCCGGGATGGTATTTACCATCGAGCCGATGATCAATGCCGGTACATATAAGTGTCGTCTCCTCCCAAACGGCTGGACCGCGGTTACCCGGGACGGCGCCCTCTCCGCCCAGTGGGAGCACACGGTACGGGCTACTCAAAACGGTGTTGAGATTTTAACCTCGGGATCCCGAGTTGTTTAATATTCAGTCTCGGGTCCCGAAATCCTTCGGGATCCCGAGTTGTTTAATATTCAGTCTCGGGTCCCGAAATACTTCGGGATCCCGAGTTGTTTAATATTCAGTCTCGGGACAATAAATGAGATAATACTGGAGTACTGGAGTAATGGAGTGATGGGGGCGCCTTCCCAACACTCCAATACTCCAATATTCCAGAACAGTTGCCCGGAGCAAAGTGACGGGCTATGTTCTTTTATCTATCTTTTCCAGTGACATGATTTCAATATCAGGTATATTACCAGACTAAGATTATGAGATTAATCACATTAATTAAGGCCCTGGTCAGCGGCCACGGCTACAAAATCCGCCGGGATTTAAGAAAGGAGAAATAGTATGCAGACATTTCTGCAGATAACAACAGCCAGCGTAATCATATTTACCGCTATCTTCTCAACAGCCTGCAATAATGGGTCAGCAGATTCGGCAGCCGCGCGGGGACTGAAGATCGCCCCTGACTTCAATCTAAAGAAGTTAGAAGGAGGGACGATTAAGCTTTCCGACTACCGCGGGAAGGTCATCATCCTTGATTTCTGGGCCACCTGGTGCCCCCCCTGCCGGAAGGAGATTCCGGATTTTGTTGAACTCCAGAAGGAATACGGAGATAAGGGCTTGATCATACTGGGGATCAGCCTTGACCAGAACCCGAAGCAGGCATTGCCGGCATTCATCAAGAAATACAAGGTCAACTACCCCATTCTCCTGACCGACGGCAAAGTAGATAAATCCTATGGCGGCGTCACCGGCATTCCTACGACCTTCATCATCGACCGGAAAGGGGAGATATATAAGCATTACGTCGGATTCCGTCCGAAGCATGTCTTTGCAACTGATATTAAGGCTCTTTTAAATTAGTGCCTTCGGCCCTAATTTAGGGAATAGGGATTGGGGAATGGGGAATAGAGGAGAAGGTAATCAGTAATCGGTAATCAGTGATCAGAGAACCGGGCCATCCGATTACTGATAACTGTTTACTGATTACTATATAATTAGTGGAGTGCATAATGGTCAGAATACATCAAAATATTTTTAAAAGAAGTTTCAGTCCCGCCTACCTCCTCCTTATCCTGGGGGCGGTTCTCATTATCTGGGGGGTAGTCCTTCATGAAAACAAGGCCACCCAGAGGAACGCTATTTACCTCTGTCTGGACTGTATCGGGATCGGATGATGCAGATTATCCGTAGAATTATCCAGTGCTTCGCCGCGGTCGCCGTCAACTCCGCCCCCCTGCTCGGTCAGCCTCTGCCCAACCGTATCTACCAGGGTCCCTGGAAACAGATCTGCTCTCCGGGATTGAACTGCTACGCCTGTCCCTACGCGGTGGCCGCCTGCCCGATCGGGTCTCTCCAGCATTTCGTCAGTTATGGGACCTATAATTTCTCCGTATATATCGGAGGCTTTCTCATCCTCTTCGGCGCCGGCTTCGGGCGTCTGATCTGCGGGTGGATCTGTCCGTTCGGACTGCTCCAGGACCTGCTCCACAAGATCCCGACCCGTAAGTTCAAGCTCTTCCGTCCCCTCGGATATCTTCGCTGGGCGGCTCTGCTCGGCCTGGTCTTCCTGGTTCCATTTCTAACCGGGGAACAGGCCTACTGCCGTTTCCTCTGCCCGGCCGGATCACTGGAAGCGGGTGTTCCCTTCGGCATCTTCAGTGCTCAGGTTCAGAAGATGATCGGCTCTCTCTATTTCATCAAAATCAGTATTCTAATCTTTTTTATTGCCGGTTCAATTATTTCTTTTCGTTTCTTCTGCCGGACCGCCTGTCCCCTGGGGCTGATCTACGGATTCTTCAACCGGATCGCGGCACTGGGCCTCTCTTTCAAACCGGACCAATGTACCGACGACTGCGGACTATGCGCGGAGGCCTGCCCGGTGGACCTCAAGCCGGAAAAAGGCGAATACCAGACCAACGAATGTATCCGCTGTTTAAAATGCCGGGATGCCTGCCCGCAAGGATGCTTTAAATTCGGACTCATCGCGATAAAGAAGACGGAAGAGCACGAAGTTAACGAAGATATTTGAATTAGCCGGACAGCTCATAGGGGCGGTCTTTAGACCGCCACCCGTGGCGACCTGAAGGTCGCCGCTACGAGAAAAGGTGAATTAAAGTAATCATTTCAAAGCACTAAAGTGTTACGTCAAAATATTATTCTTGACTTACTAATTAAGTTACGGTATCGAGACCCAAACTAAATATTTTTTTCAAAGAAAAAAATAAAAATAAGGAGGAATACAATGGCTTATAACATTAGTGATGATTGTGTCGCCTGCGGAACCTGCCTGCCGGAATGCCCGGTAGAAGCGATCTCAGAAGGAACGCCTTACGTCATCGCCGCCGACACCTGCGTTGATTGCGGTGCCTGTGCTGCCGTATGCCCGGTTGAGGCAATCTCAGAAGCATAGCAAGAACTTACCCTCACTTCGTTCGGGCAATGTTCTTAAGTGCCTAAAGTTTGAAGTGCCTAAAGTTGGAAAAAATCTCCTCGGCACCGGAGTGGGGCACGAAATCGTATAATTTATTAACAGTTATTGTCCCGAGTCTTAATATTAAACAAACTGGGATCCCGAAGGATTTCGGTCCCGAGACTTAATGTCAGACAACTCGGGATCCCGAAGGATTTCGGGAAAGAGAGAAAATTATTAAATAGGTAGCCTTCTTCTCCTTCTCACCCTTACCCGGGGTAGGAAATGGAAGAAGACCGGGGAGTTTTTATATGCTCTTAAAATCAATGCTTAAATGGCAGTTTATAACACTGGCTCTCTTTGTCGCGGGAACATTCTGCCTCGCGTCGCCGGGGTGGGCCGGACTGCTCGTTTCCCGATCCGGGGATACCGGAGGGAATCAACTGTCGCGGCTGGAACTGGAGAAAGAGATTCTCGCCTCCTCCCTGGAGAAACTGGGCTGGAGTCGGGAAGACCTGGATACGAGGCTGGCGCAGCTCTCCGGTAAAGAGATTCACCGCCTATCCACCGCTATGGAGAAAGTCATGGCCGGAGGGGAAGAAGAAGCTGATTCTAACCCTCTCGGGGTAGGAATTGTGATCGCCCTGATCCTGCTCGGTATCACCGGTCTCTACCTCTTCAGCCAATAAATTAGCGGTTAAGCGCTAATTTAAATATGAAACTATACGGGGTCTTTTCTCTGATTTATCTCATATTCCTCTCCCCCACTCCGTCACCCCTCATATCTCCCTCATCTTATCTGATTGAAGATCTTCCATATCTCCGGCAGAGACGGGAACAGTGCGGGCCCGCCACTCTGGCCATGGTCTTCGGCCACTATAATGTTATTCTGACCCAGGAAGAACTGGCCCAAGAGTTCTACCGAAAGAAAATCTCCGGCTCCCTCAATCTGGATATGCTGATCTCGGCCCGGAAGCACGGATTTGACGCGCATACCCCCGAGGGATCAAGGGATCTGCTGAAGAGATATATTTCATCGGATATTCCCATCATCGTAATGGTCCGCTCCTCCCCCGGTTCAAAAAATTATCATTTCATGGTTATTTATGGATATGACGACACTCAAAAACTTTTCCGGATTCATTCCGGAAAAACCCGCGCCGGAACAATCGGTTATCAGGAACTCGACCAAATCTGGGCTCCAACCGGGAATTGGATGCTGGTGGTGGAGAGGAAGGATTGGGGAGTTGGGAAATAAGTTAAAAGTGCCTTCCTCCGTCGCCAAGGCTATGGCGGATAAAAAAGTGCGCTTAAGTGCCTTCCTCCGTCGCTAAAGCTATGGCGGATAGGAAAAGTTATTCGCTTTCGCCTAATGTTCCAGGCTTTTGGCTTCGCAGAAAAAGGAATCGAGGTGGGGAAAAAAGAAAGTGGACGGCCCTGCCCACCATAGCCTTGGCGGAGGCTGGTTGACAGCCTTGCCCGCCGTTTATTTAATCCGCCATAGTTTTAACGACGGAGGAAGCCTTGGCGTAGGTTGGTTGACGGGAAACAATACAACCAGGTTTGTCTTAATTGTTCCTATTTTAAAATTCGTGTAATTCGCGAAATTCGTAGTTCATTAAAGGGGCCGAGGAAAGGCATCTCACGTAAAGGTTCGATCTCTCCGCTACGCTTCGATAGGATCAATTAGTGAAATTCGTGTAATTAGTGGACAGCACAGCCGCCATACCGAGGCGAAACAATCAGAGTAATCTGTGTAATCCGTGGACAAAAAAGGGGGCGAGGCGGGGGGGGAAGATCGTTGACGGTTGCTATTAAACTGAATGCTATTATACCAATTAGTATAATGAAAATGTTATTAAGAACCGGATATTTTTTAGTGGCGCTCCTCACTCTATCCGGGTGCTCAAGCTATAGGATAACTGTCCAGGGGGTTCCTCTCGATCATTTTATTGAGAGTCGGCCCGTGGATTCGGACTCCCTGGCCGCTAAGAGGAGTGCCGCTTATCATAATGACCTGGGGGTGCTGCTGGAGAAAGAAGGCAACCTGGCCGATGCCCTGAAGCAATACCGGATTGCCCGAAAACAGGACCCCGACCTGGTCCTGGCTTACATCAACGCCGGAAATGTCAATGTCAAACTCAAGAAATTAACCGACGCCGAGGACCTCTACCGGCAGGCACTCCAGCAAGACCCCGATCAGCCGGAGGCGCTCAACAACCTGGCCTGGGTCCACATCCTCCGCGGAGAGAATCTGGCCGAAGCGATCACTCTTCTGGAGCGGGCTATCGAGGCCGATCCGGAAAATCGTTACCGTTACCTGGATAGCCTCGGCTGGGCAATGTATAGAGATGGGAGGACGGAGGAAGCCATTGAGACACTGAAGACAGCCCTGGAGGAGACCCCGATTGAGGAGAGGTACCTCCGGAGTGAGACCCACTATCACCTGGGACTGATCTACCACGAAAAGGGAGAGCGCGAATCGGCTGAAGAGCACTTCCGCCAGAGTCTGGAGGAGTACCCATCTCCGGAACGGGAGAAGGAAATAGCCGAGATAGGGAATAGGGGAATAGGGAATGGTAAGCAGTAAGCGGTAAGCAGTGAGCGGTGAGCGGTGAGCAGTAAGCGGTGAGCAGTAAGTGGCCACCATCCAAGGCAATCGTGGTTACTTGTAGTTCTGCTTTAAACGGAAAGATCCCTCCCACGGGACAGCGACAGTAATCAATTCGCGTCGATTCGCGAGCAGCGTAAAATGATCTTCGATCATCGCGGGGTAAAATTAGCGGTTTGAAAAAGGGGGGAGGTAGAGGGGGAGCGTAATGTCCAATATCCAATGACCAACTCCCAATGTCCAAATGCAAAAAGAAATTTAGGCAGGACGATTACAGACAGGCAAGACAAACAAGAAGTTTTAGCTGAAAAATTCTGGATGTGATACAACCCATAACTCTTTTAAGATTTTTCTTGATATATGATGATATGATCTGTTATATATTATCTGAATAAATTTAAACCTAAATTGATGGCAATATGTGATTATTATATATTAACCAGGATTACCGAAAATGGACAAAGAACAATATCTTACTTTGAAAGAGACCGCGGAATTTTTCCGGGTTCAACCTCTAACTGTCCGGCGGTGGGTATTGGCCGGTAAAATTCCCGCTATTAAAGTCCAGGGACAATGGAGATTCTCTCCCCGGGAGATAAACAACTGGGCGCGAAAAGGGTCAAATCAGCCGGAAGAATGGCGGATCCTGATTGTAGATGATGATGACCAGATCCGGCCGGCCTGGCGCCGGGTACTGGAAAGAGAGGGATATATTGTTCGGGAAGCTCAAAATGGACGGGAAGCCTTAGACCGGATAAATGATAATCCTCCTGATATTATGCTCCTTGATCTGGACATGCCGGTAATGAATGGCCCGGAGACACTGAATATCGTCCGGCAGCGCTACCCCGATCTGGCCGTGATTGTTATCACCGCGTTCGGAAATAGCAATCTGATGGAAGAAGCCATGCCCCATGCTCCTTTTACCGTCCTGAACAAGCCCTGCCTGCCTAACGCTGTATTGAAAGCGGTGAAACAGACTCTCCCGAGTGTAAAAAGACAGAGTGGATCTCCGATAAACCCGATTCAGTGAACCCCGTCCTCTCGTAGCGGATGCCTTTAGGCTGCCACACGATGGAGCCGCCGACGGCGGGGCCGCTATGAGCTCCCTTGTTACGACGCTCTGCGTCGTAACGAAAGCTGCTGCGGTGCGTTCCCACGCAGAGCGTGGGAACGAGGGAAAGGGCTAAATAGTTAAATATTGTGCCTCTTAAAGACCTGGGCGATCCTGGTTAAGAGCTCTTCCGGAACAACCGGCTTGGTGAGATAGAGGTCGGTATATAAGCGGGCGCCCCGGATCTTACTCTCCTCGTCCGCTTCGCTGCTTACCATGACCACCGGGATGGACATGGTCCTGGTATCGCTTTTGAGTCTTTTTAAGACCTCGAAACCATCTATCCCCGGCATTATGATATCAAGCAGGACGAGATCGGGTAATGTTTTCCGGACCAACTTGATACCAGCCTTACCGTTTGCCGCGATAGAGACCCGATATCCACCGGTGATTTCAAGGACTCTCTTTAATGCCCCGGCGACATTTTCATCATCATCGATGATGACAATTGCTTTTTCAGTCATTTGATCTCTCCTCTCTTATTCCGGAGTATTAAGATTATTGGTAACACTTTAGCTCTTTGAAATTATTACTTTGATCCAGCTTCGCTCGTAGCGGCGACCTTCAGGTCGCCACTAAGTGGCAGCCTGAAGGCTGCCGCTACGAGGTACAAGGTTCTTGGTGACTTTAAAATTTCAAAGCGCGAAAGTGTTACGATTATTGAATGCTAAACATTTATTTTGCTATCCGGTACTTCCTCATCTTGCTGTATAGTGTCCCCCGGGCAATCCCCAATAATTCCGCCGCCCGGGAGAGGTTGGCCCCGCTCTTCTTCAGAGCTTCCCGGATCAATGCCTCTTCACTCTCAGCCATTGTCAACGGATCTCCTGACTTCCGGGGCGAACCTCTCGCAGTGCCGAGGAGGAGTCGCGGAAGATTTTTTGCGGTGATTACCGGATTTTTAGCCGTGATCACTGCTCTCTCAATAACATTCTCCAGTTCCCGGATATTCCCCGGCCAGGGATATGAGAAGAGGATATCATATACCGCTCCATCCAGACTACATTCTTCTTTGCCGTACTTCTCCGAGTAGATGGAGAGAAAGTGCTTGACCAGTATAGGAATATCTTCCCTCCGTTCCTTGAGAGGGGGGAGATAAAGGGTGACGAGATTCAACCGGTGGAAGAGGTCCCGCCGGAAGAGGCCCTCATCCACCGCGATCTCCAGGTTCCGGTTGCTGGCCGCGATAACCCGAACGTTTACTTTAATGGTGACAGCTCCCCCCACCCGTTCCATCTCGCCGTCTTCCAATACCCGGAGAAGTTTTGTCTGAGCTTCCAACGGAAGGGTATCAATCTCATTAAGAAATATGGTCCCCCCATCAGCCCGTTCAAATTTGCCCTTTCGCAGTTCATGGGCTCCGGTAAAGGCGCCTTTCTGATGACCGAAGAGATCGCTCTCAATCAGTTTTTCAGTCAATACGGCACAATCAGTTATCACGAACGGTTTCTCGGACCGTCCGCTCTTCTCGTGGATCACCCGGGCCAAAAGGTCCTTGCCGGTTCCGGTCTCACCGAGAATCAGAATAGTAACATCCATCCCGGAAACACTATCGGTCAGTTCCATTAGCTGATGCATCGCTTTGCTCTTTCCCACTACCATAAAACTTCGCTCGGTCCGATAGAGGAGGCTGCTAAGTTCATCCACCCGAGCCCTGAGTCGCTCTTTCTCCTGGTTCCGTTCTACCAGGGATATAATATCCCGAGAATTGAACGGCTTGGTTATATAGCGGGTTGCCCCGGCCTTAATTGACTCCACTGCCGCCTGGACATCGTCCATCGCGGTGATGACTACCTCCTCAGCATTCGGGAAATATCGCCTGAGTTCCCGGATTACCTCCAAACCATTCGCCCCCGGGAGATTAAAGTCAATCAAACCCAGGCTGATATTCCCGGCTTCTTGAATCAGTTCCAGCGCTCTGGTCCCTGTGTCCGCGTAAATAACATGCGGGTACTTCCTCAGCAGACGCCGGTAGATAGTCATGACCTCCGGGTCGTCCTCGACGACCAGGATCGAATTCACGATTTCAGATACTCCAGTATTACTGTTCATAAAATGCGCCGCGGCTTTGTATAAAGATAGTAATCGGTAATCGGTAATCGGTTGTCACATCCTGATTTAAAGTTGTCACTTTTTCCGGTTGCAACTCCCCCTGCCTCGCCCCCTAGATCGGAAGAGCGTCGTGTAGGGAAAGAGTGTAGATCTCGGTGGTCGCCGTATCATTAAAAAAAAAACAGGAAGTAGTACCAGCATCG
>CAKZYZ010000087.1 GCA_937885075.1 uncultured bacterium
GCGACACGGAATGGTTACAGGGTTGTTGCCCCCAGGGGATACCTCGAACCCGCGGGGGCGAAGAGAACCTGACAGATCAGAGCCGGTTCCTCCAGGTCATGCACTTTTATCTCTACCTGTCCAAGCCGACACCGGACCGGAGTACCTCGATCAGCATATTGGATATTCCGAAAACCAATCGTTTCCACTCCAATGGAATCGAGCACGTCCTCGGGAATAAAGGTGTATAATGCCCCGGTATCCACCCAGAACCCTTTTTCAAACGACCGGGACGGGTCGTTCATGTTGGTCACGGTTATATTTGTCTGAAACATACCCATTAAAATTTTTCTCCCCCGATTGTATCGGGGCGGTGCGAAAAAATTTTAGTTTATTACTTCCAGCACCCTGATTCTTTCCTCATGGTCTGCGTATTTTTCCAAGCTGGAACTTAATTTCTCGTCTATTTTTTCAATCTTTCTTCGATTTAGATCAATCGCTTCCCGGTTCCCCTCAATCGCTTCGCGGTTGAGATCAACCTTCTGATCAACTTGCTCGATCTTCTCCCGGTTTATGTCTATCTTTCCGGATAGGGTCTGAACGAAAAGGCTCATCTGTTGTTTTATGCTTTTTCGATCGAGTCGGGCTTTTTCTAATCCCCGGTCGATCTTTCGGTCCAGACTGACATGACATTCCAGGACCGTCTGAATGCCCTTATTCATATGTTCCAGCAAAATCTCGAATCTTTCTTTTTCTTCCATATTATTTTTATCCCCGCCCCGACGCTGTAATCGGGGTGCGGAAAAATATTAGTTTCTATTTTAGACTATATTCTGTAGCGCAGAACTTTCCATAGACCCGGCTTCAGACGTAAGTCATGCCATCAGTAAAGCTGAATCTCCTCACTACGATATCCCGCCAAAAGCGTTTGTTTCTCTACGCCGATACTCCGATACGCCACTACCCCGAAACTCCGTTACCCCCACACCCCTATACTCCACCACCCCCATACCCCTCTACACCGACACCCCTACTTCCCCACCATGATCTCGATCATGCCTTCTTCCCCGTCAAACGGCTCCCGGGCGGTGCCGACAATCTGCCAGCCTTTCAGCTTGTTCATATCGGCTTTCATGGCATAGCCCTGGGTGGAACTGGTGACCAGTTTATCCCCCGGCATGATCGGGCCGCCTTCGTTGGTGACCTTACAGCTCACCAGACCGATAATTCCGATCGCGATTCTATAGTCATTATGAGGAAGGGTATAGTCAATCTTAACCTTCCCGTCGCTGACCACGCCGGCGATGGCGTTCTCATATGGTTTACCGGAATGATCGATGGCGAGAGGAATACTTGATTGAACAACTACGTCACCATTTTCGTACTCGGCATGGAACTTCACTGTCTCCATCACCTCGGGGAAATCTCCGGTGGTATTGATGGATCCCCAGGACCCGTCTCCGCTGCTGTAGTAGAGGGAGCCGTCTGTGTCTGCGTAAAGAACGCCTGCCTGAGTGGAATATCCGGCAGGAGCGGTGGCGATCGGGTTGAGGAAGATATGGGGAGCAGATCCGGTGTCGGCATCTATCCGGAGAACAGGCTGATCAAAGTTGGATGATCCGGAGAGGCGGAAATAGACCAGAGGCTGGTTCTGTCCATCCGTCTGAGCGGAGTAAACAGTCAAAGCGGACTCGACATTGCCGGTGTTGCCGACATGGAGCGCGCCCCCGTTGGTATCGGTCGGAGCGCTACCGCTGGAGTACCCATCCTGGTCGATCCGGAGAGCGCTGGCTGCTCCGTTCTGGTCGACAAAGATTCCCTCGAAAGCCCCGCCCTGTTCAACCTTGAGAGCATTGACATCACTTGTCAATACATGGAGTTTGGCATCGATTGTTGTGGCCCCGACACCTACCCGGGTTTGAGAGTTGAACCTGATCACCTCATGTCCGTCGGTGGAGATTGCAACAATACCCACGGCAGTATGGAAGATTCCTGTATCAGCATCCCCTGTCCAGGTAAAATCAGGGTTCGCAGCAGAGCTGAGGCCGTTCAGGGCCATGATGTCGGAGGTAAGATTGTTGAACTCACCGTCGGCCGGTGTGGTTAGTCCGATGGTGGTAGCGTCGATGGTGCCGCCGTTGATGTCGGCAATCGCGGCGGTAAGCCCGGTAAAGGTCACGTTGATGACGGTAAGCCGGTCGCCGGCCGCGTCATAGGTCATCCCGGCGTCCCCGGCAATAGTGCTCTCGTTGGTCCAGTAAGTCACCTGGGTATTCGCCCCGGAACCGTTGATCCCGGCCCCAATCGGCCGGTTGTCAACATAGGCCTTGATCGACTGCTGGGTGGCCAGGGCGGCGTCGGAGTCGGATGAGAAGGTGTCCTCATCGTAGATCGCCGCGATGGTTGAACCGATCCCGGTGCTGATCTTAGAGGCGGTGAGGGTTGTTCCATTAAAGGTGAGGTTGGCGCTGTCAGTCAGGATGTCGCCGGTCCCGACATAGACCACCCGCCCGGCGGTCAGGGCGATATCAGCGATCGAGGTAGTGGCGGTGAGGGTAGAGAACGCCCCTGTCCCGCCCCCCCCAACAGCATCATCAACATACTCCTTGACCGCCAGTTCGGTCGGGACCTCGTCGTTTCCCCCCGCCAGCGTCGTATCGATCGAGAACTCTGTGATCATCGCCCCCGCGCCGAGATACGCCGTATCGGCGGTCAGGTTAGTGAATGCTCCGATGTCCGGGGTAGTTTGCCCGATATCCGTCCCGTCGATTGTTCCACTGTCGATATTTACATTGATGATCGCCTGGTTGTTGGCATCCAGCGCTCCGCCCAGTTGTGAGATCGTTGCGGTGGCGATGGTGGCGGTCCCGTCGATATGAAGATCAGCCCAGGAAGCCGCCAGGCTGCCCAGGCTTCGGGTATTGTCCCCATCGGGGATGAGATCGGCATTGATGGCCACGCCGGAGAGGTTATCCAGGGCGATAGTGGCGAAGGTCCCGCTGCCCCCGGCGT
>CAKZYZ010000088.1 GCA_937885075.1 uncultured bacterium
CCGGGTGGTTATTAAATACCTTCATAACATCATCAGGATTATTCTTGCTGCAGGCAGTGAGGATAATCCCACGATTGAAGAGATCCAGAAGAGTCCGTTGCAGGGCATAATATTCCCGTCCCGGTTGCTCGGGGCCTAATTTAATGCAGTTGATTCCATCTTCTCCTATTACTCCTCCCCATAAGGTATTATCAAGATCCGTCACCAATACTTTGCAGATATTTCCCGTTAGAGGATGGATGAATTTAAGCCATTCATTTGCCAGGTGGATAATACCACCTGACGCTATCGGGAACCGAACGGTTGACCATCTATACTTATCTTCCCAGTTTTTGCGTCCATAGCGGGCCACCAGACCATCATAATCAAGCAGATAAATATTGCGGTATTCAAGTGCGATCTGGAGAAGCGCACTATTAATCTTATGAAAAGCAGATGCCTGTCCACTTTGAGATTGAAAATCTAATATCCCGTTAGCGGGATTGGTGATTACTTCCATTGAATGAATAATTAAAGGAGCCTCACTATTTGAGCGGAAAGTGGTTATCCAACCGCGGAAATCATTGGATATTCTTTCAATCTTCTCTACGATATCAGATTGAGATAAGTCGGAAAAAGAACCCCATAATTCCGGTGCCAGATCTCGTGCCAGTACAGCCAGGAAGACTATATCCGGATTATATTTATAGAGATTACTCTCCGGAGTGAGTATTTCCTGCGGATAAGTATTAAAGTCCCCCAGCCAAACATCAATCTCCATTTCATGGATAATCCCTGCCGCTTGAAATACCGGAACCACCGGTTCAAGAGTAAATGACCGTAATATCGCGATACGAGCTGGTTTTAATGGAGGTGTTGGGTGGTATTTATTTCGGCGTGATAAGATGAAACCGGCGGTATCCAGGCCGGGAGTTGCTTCCCAAAGGTTTCTGAGTAAGTCTTTTACCGCGGTCATGTCCCCGGCTTCAATTCTGGAGTCTACCTCCTTTCTAATATTAATTGGATCAAGATTATTGGCGGGTACCATTTTCCAAGACCTCTATAAGCTGGTGAGTAGGGGTATAGAACCAGGCAATTCTTCTCCCCTCAAATGCTGTGGCTTCAACCGGGGTGCTGACAATGATGCAACCTTTCGTGCGTGCCTCAATTAGGACTGAATCAATATTCTCGACCTCAAAATACATATGGTAGGCGCCTATCTCCTTGCTAAGTATCTTATTGATAGGAGATTCATCATCAATCGGAGATACGAGTTCAATTTCCGGCGTGGAGGAATTATTAGTCATGAGGAAACATACCATAACTTTCTGAACAGGATCGACGATCGGCTTTTTAAATAGAGAATAACCGAATAAATCGGTAAATATCGGAATAGCCTGATCAATATCATGTACGGCTACACCAAGATGGACAAATTTCATCATCGACCAATTCTCCTAAATTCTCGCCCGAAAATATACAATTGACGAGTATTCAATTAGCGCCTGCGGCGCAACCTCGTAGCGGCAGCCTTCAGGCTGCCACTAGTGGCGACCTGGCGGTCGCCGCTACGAGTGTTATTGAAATTGTGAAGCAGCAAGTTAAACAGCGTTAGTGGCCCATCCGCCGGCCGGATTCATTCAGATCCTCGGGCAGCGGATACTATTCCCATTATAACCGCAAGGCGCCGGTGGAGTCTGAGAATGAGAGGAACTACAACAATTATTTTCCCTCCGGGCTTTAACCCTTAATTATTATTTTAAGCATCATTACCGTCTTTTAATATACGTCCGGGATTGCCGGCGATTAATCCTCCGGGAGGTACATTGTAGGAAACAACCGCTCCAGCCGCCACTACACATCCCTTCCCGAGGTGGACACCGGTTAGTATTACCGCATTGGCTCCAATCCTAACATCATCTTCCACTATAACCGACGGTCCTTGCCAATAAACCCCCTCCAATTGAGATGCTTCCTCATGAGACATTCGTCCATCAGCCTCATAAGCCCCGGTCATGTAGCGTCCGGCGGTAAATGATACATGAGGTCCGATAAATATATTGTTCCCCAGTTCGGCTGATTCCGAGATTACTACCGTCTCCATTAGACGAACATTTTGACCGAGAGTAGCCCCTGTAAGGATTACTGTCCCATTCCCGAAGACAGAGCCATCCCCGATCTTTACACCCTCCCGAATTATAACATTATGAGCGGTCTGAACATTATTCCCGATAATGACATCTTCATAAATAACCGTCCCAGATCTCAGGATACATCCATTTCCGATGATGGCACCGTTACTATGTAAGAAATCCCGGTTTTTTATCAATTTACCTTTGGATGGGTAGCCGACGGTAACCATTGAATCTATTAAGGATCCTTCTCCTATTTGACTTTTCCGGGATATATTCTGATTAATCATTACTCCTCCGATTTAATCCATACATTTCTTTTTGGTCTATACTGAAATCCTGACATAGGGGATTTTCTAAAGACATTTTCCTTGCGGCCATCAGGTTGTCATTAATTCGGCGAGAGCGGGCCATAATCTCTCCGACTTTAAGCCCGGCGGCGTTAAGAGCAATTAAAGGTCTAGGCCCTAATTCCGTCAAATCCCATCCCATATGCATTGATGAAGGATCATTACGGGGAAAAACGGAGATGCCGGATTTCTTTAAATCAGTCCGGTCAATATTCCCCTCCAGTTGGAATACTGATATTCCGGGAGCAATGAGTTGTAATTGATCGGCAGAGATATCACCATCCGATCCTATGATAACTCGTGGATCAGGAAAGCTATGCACGATCAAAGCATCAGCTCCGGAGATCAATTCTCTTGCTCTTGATTCTCTAAGAGAGTTCCCAATTTTTATTCCTCCATGATTCTTTATTGTAATAGTGGGCTCCTTGGTGACCACGAGTACCTGAGCTCCCAAACCGGCTAAAGCCTCGATTATACCGAGCGCAATGTCCCCTTTGCTTACCAAGATTATTTTATTATTCAAAATTTCGATTCCATTGGTCAGCAGAAACTTTGCGCAAAGTAGTCCCATATATTCAGGTCCATTAACACCTTTGGCGGATTCATTTGTCCCGAGAACCATAATTCCATTGGTGGAACATTCCTTAAGATCAAGATCTTCTTCCCGATACTCCCAGGTTTCCCACATAAGCGGGATAACCGCGGTTGGCTTCATCCAGGATATAATTCTTTTGTTTATTGGGCGAACAAAACCCAGATTTGTAATAATATCTGCTCTCCTGATAAGGCTCTTTGTCTTCTTGGAGTGGAAGGTCAACTTACCTTTGATAGAAAGAAGCTTAGCTAATCGAATCGTGTCATTGGTAATAGTAGAAGCGGTTCCATATCTGGAAGTTCGGCAGATACAGATGGTTTCATCGGCCCTACCGGCGGCGGCGAGGAGAGAAGTGAGCATATAATATCCGGTAGCCGCTTCCGTAAGTACGCAATAACCCCGAAGATCAAGATTAAAAATTGAGATGTTGTCAAAAATAATATTTTTTAATCTGTGGATATTCTCAATCATAGAAAATTCCTTAAAGAAAAAGCCGGCACCACCACTCAAAACTCAATAGTGACCAGATTAAGAGGCGGTGATTCTCTTCTCCTCGGACATGTTCCTCAATCAGTTGTCGAGTGACCGCCGGTTCAAAAAAGTCGTTGATCTTCGCTCGATTGGTCAGGAGGAGATCGCGGATATAATCAATGCTCTCCCCCTTGAACCAGCTCGCGTCAGGGGCGGAGAAGCCCTGTTTCTTCTGGTTAATTATACTCTCGGGGACATACCGGGAAAGGGCTTTTCTCAATATCATTTTCCCATCTCCGGTCTGATATACCATTCGCTGGGGACCGGGGAGATTCTCATCCACGCTTAGATTTTTCGCCAGATTATTAAGTTTAAATCGTACGGGAACGCGGGAAGCGAAATCTACCAGATCGTTATCCATGAAAGGCACCCGGGTCTCCACCCCGTTGGCCATACTGAGTTTGTCTTCCACCAGAAAGAGGCCGTGGAGAAAAGTCTTGATCTCAAAGTAAAGCGATTTGTTGATGTAGTCTACTGGGGAGCCGGGGATGGTTTTTTCGTTGTGCAGGACATTCTTAAAGACATCGATGGTCCGGTATCCACTACACTCGGAGAGCAGCCACGGCTGGAAGAGGCGTTTGATGGCTGGTTCATCGAGTAGCCGTTGCCAGTAGCCGTAGTACCTGCGGATATAGGTCTCCATGTCCGGGCTCTGGCCGGGCCTGAAGTAGCGCCAGGGGTATCCGGCGAAGAGTTCGTCTCCTCCGGCTCCGGAAAGGAGAACCTTGACAAACTTCCCTGCCAGGCGGTTTAGATAAAAATTTGGATAACACTGCCCAACCCTGAGATCTTCCAGATGCCAGATAAGCTTTTCCATGACCCGTTCCATATCTCCGGCTTTTAATACCGCCTCGTACTGCTCGGTCTTATAGAGATTGGAGAGCTGTTCGGCTTTCTGTCTCTCATCAAAACCCAGTTCCAATCCGGAAGCGGAAGAGAGATCGAAACCGATGGTAAAGGTGGTGAGATAGGGTATATTCCGGGCGGCAATGGCGGTGATGGCGGCGGAGTCAATTCCGCCGCTGAGCTGTGTTCCTACCGGGACATCACTGATGAGCTGTCTCTGAACCGCCTGGGTGAAGAGACGGTCCAGTTCCTCAACATACTCTTGCTCCGAGAGTTCGGTTTCCGGTGTCAGGAAGGTGTAGTCCCAGTATCGTTTCTCCTTCGGGGACACGTTTTCTCCCGTTGATACGGTCAGGTAACTGCCGGCAGGCAGGAGCTGGATGTTCCTGAAGAGGGTCAGGTCACTTAAGATATTTTGAAAAGTAAAATATTCCAGCAAAGCCTGATAGCATATTTCCGGGGAGAGATCCGGGCTCTGGAGGATCGCCTTAATCTCGGAGGCGAAGATAAAGGTTTTCCCGTTAAAGAAATAATACAGAGGCTTGATCCCGTACCGGTCGCGGGCCAGAAAGAGTCTCTTCTTTCGCCCATCCCAGATGGCGAAGGCGAACATGCCGTTGAACCTGTCCAGGCATTTTATGCCCCATTCTTCATAAGCCTTGAGGACTACTTCCGTGTCGGTTCGGGAATGAAAGCGATAGCCGAGTGCCTCCAGTTCCGTCCGCAGATTGGGGAAATTATAGACCTCGCCGCCGTAGGTGATAATAATGGAGTTATCATCGTTGGCCATCGGCTGATGACCGGCCGGAGTAAGATCGATGATCGCGAGGCGGCGATGTCCGATCCCGATGGATCCATCGACCCATTGTCCCTCGCCGTCCGGACCCCGGTGAGCCATGATATCCGTCATCTTCTTAATGATGGCCGGAGAGACCGGCTTCCCGCCTGGATTAAATATTCCTGCTATGCCGCACATTGTTTTTAACCACAGATGTTAAATTATTTTCCCCAACCTCGGCCCCTTTTTTAACCGCGGATTATACGGATTGGACGGATTGTTTCCCCCTGCCCTGGTCCCATTTAATTAACCGCGGATCATACGGATTAAACGGATTATTTTTAACCCGTATAATCCGCGGTTGCATTTCCTTATTATTTTCCTAAATCCGTTAAATCCGTCCAATCTGCGGTTTCATTTGCTTTTTTCCCACGATTTATTTATTCCTCAGAATTGAAATAGTAATCACAGATAAATCGTTTCCACTCTAAACTTTTTGTGCCGAAATTAATGAGAAGACCTACTTTCATTTTGGTTGCTTTAAGGTAATTAAAGAGTTGGGCTTTATCAACATCCGTAAGTCCGGTTGTAGCCTTGTTGTCGACAATAATCTTGTCTTCAATGAACAGATCAGCTCTATATCTCGGTTTGAGGGTTGTTTTTTTATAATTAATTTTTAGTTCAACTTGCCGTTGATATTTAATGTTACACCTATCCAGCTCAATGCATAAGGCATCTTCATACACAGCTTCAAGAAACCCAGGACCAAGTATTTTGTGAACCTCCAGAGCCGCCCCAATGATCTTCCATGTTAATTCATAATATAACAATTTTTTGGTCATTTTAAAGATTATAAGATTAAATTGTGGGAACCAGTGGTGTATTTTTCTAATCCGTCCAATCCGCGGTTAAAATGAGAGGCCGAGGCAGGGAAAATAAAAAATAAATGAAACCGCGGATTATACGGATTATACGGATCGTTCGCCTCACCTCGGCATTTTTGTTAATCGCTAATCTTGCGAATTGGTTAGAAGTTCGATCTATAGTTTTTCCAATCGCCAATTATCTTTTCTTAAAAAATTTTAATTAATCCGTAAAATCCGCGGTTCCTTTTCTCCCGCCCAGTCCGCAATGTCTTACAGTTATTTAATCCGCGGTTTCATTATTTTCTCAATCTATGGTTTCTAAGGTTTCTTAATCCGTGGCCGCTTTTGCCTGTGGTTTTAAAATCCGTCCAATCCGTATAATCCGCGGTTTCTTTGTCTTTCTTAATCATCGGTTCCATTTATTTTGTTAATCCACGGTTTATTTAATTCTGCGGTTTCTATCATATTTTGATATAGCTGAAAAAACATATTCCAATTCCCCGTCCGTCAATGAGGGGAAGAGAGGAAAGGTTATGCTGCAAAGAGAGGCAATCAGCGAAGCCGGAAAATCCTCCGGCTTTAGATCATATTTTTTGGCGTAGTAGCTCAGGGTATGGAGCGCCAGGGTCCCGGGCCGGGTCGCGATTCCATTCTCCTGGAGATAATCCATGAACGCGTTTCTCTGCTGATTAATATCCTCAATATTATCCAGAGAGATGGTCTTCGGCTGAAAGAGACAGACATAAGCCTGGAAGCCATGCTCGGATTCCGGCGGTCGGGCGGGCTTCACCAGCCAGGGAATAGTATCGATAAAGTCGTCATAGCGATCGGCAAGTTCTACTCTTCTATAATGAGTATCATCCGCGTGATCCATCTGGGCCGACCCCAGGGCGGCCTGGATATCGGTCATGCGGTAGTTATATCCCAGATGAGGGAAATCCGGGAGGAGATAGGGCCTCCCGGCTTGATGTCTCTGGAGGTCCGAGGTCTCGGCTCCGTGGGTCCGAAGCGAGCGCATCTTCTCCGCCAGGTCTTGATCCCGGGTGGTGATCATCCCCCCCTCGCCGGTAGTCAGGGCTTTTCTCGGATGGAAACTGAACGCACCGGCCGATCCGAAATTACCCACATGTCTCCCCCGGTATCTGCTCCCCAGGCCGCAGGCCCCATCTTCAATTACCAGTAGATTGTGTTGCCCGGCAATCTCCATAATCGGTCCCATATCCGCGGGAAGGCCGAAGAGGTGAACCGGGATGATGGCCCGGGTCTTCGGGGTTATCTTCTCCTCGATCAGGGAGACATCGATATTGAAAGTAGCGAGATCGATATCACAGAAGACTACGGTTCCCTTCTGATATTCCACCACATTGGCGGTCGTTACCCAGCTGAAGGCGGGGACGATAACCTCATCCCCGGCTCCGATCCCCAGCGCCTCCAGCGCGAGATGAAGAGCTGTAGTGCAGGAAGTTGTGGCGATAGCGTGAGGAGAGCCCGTATAGGCTTCAAATTTCTCCTCAAACTCTCTCACCCGGGGGCCCTGGACAATCCAGCCGCTCTTCAGCGTCTCGACCACCGCCGCGATCTCCTCCTCTAAAAACGATGTCCGGGCTACGGGGATATTCATTGTTTTCATGTAATTTGTGCGAATATATGCATATCCATAATAATTTCATTGCGTACCTACGGCACGCGGAATCTGATTATATTCCATTTATACAGGCAATGAATTGCCTGCCTATTGTCATATCACCCCGATGGGGTGTTTTTTGGGCCATCCCTATTATCACCCCATCCCGATGCGTGTGTTTTTGTGGTGTCTGTTTTTGCGATAATATATTGTGGGCGATGATCAAGCACAGGCAATAAATTACCTGCCTATTACCATTCAACCCCTACGGGGTGTTCATTGAATCGTCTCGTAGAGACGATCTGATAATAGGCCGGCATTTTAATGCCGGTATATAAAATGCAACAATATAATTCGTCCCGTAGGGACAGAATGAATAATCACCCCAAGGTATATTGTTTGTCAAATTCAATATATCACATTTGGGCCGAATGATAATCCGCGGCAATTTTCAATAATTCAAATTCCCCCGAATCCGGATGCTGCGGTATGCCGGCGGGGATGGCGTCCGCGTCGGCTACGAAACGTCCGGCCGGGCAGGTATTTACCAGTTCCCGTACTTTACGGTAATCAAGTCTTCCATAATTGGGTTCATCTTTTAGATAGGTTCTGTCGTAGAACTCACAGATATCTTTCAGTTCCTGGGCGAAGCCCCACTGGACAAAATCGTAGGCTTGATGAGCGAATTGCACGAAGTCATCGGGGACTTTACCGGTACCATGCCCGATTCCAACCAGTTTGTGTCTGGAGTAATCCCAATCGCCGCGGTCGATTATATGGGTCCCATCCACTACCAGTTGGACGCAGTCAGGTAATTGATCCGCAATATCGTAGTAAATACCGTGACCGGTTCCGATAAAGACTACTTCCGCGCCCCGTAGTGTTTCTTCCAGGTTGTCCGTCAGGTAATCGGTCAGGCCCAGAAGCTCCAGGTAGAAATCTTCCGGGCGTACATAAGGGTCATGAACCAGAAACTCCAGGCCGTTCTCGCGCAGAATAGCGGCCAGTGCCAGTGAGGGGGAATTGCGGGTATCGTCGGAGTTAAAGAGATAAGAAGCTCCCAGCACCGCGGCCTTCCCCGAAATTCTACCGCCTGACTTTGCCGCAGCCATATCGTAAAGATATTGGGGGGATTGATCATTAATCTCCCTTGATTTCAAGATAATTCCGGCTTTTTTCCCGCTTGACTCGGTATAGCGCCAACTGAGCAGGATTCCGTCCTTGGGGAGACAATGTCCTCCCACGCCGGTGGTGGGGAGCAGGATGGCTCCCTGCGGTACGGCGTTTCTCTGCTCTCCCACGGCATCAGCGTGTCCAATCGAGTCATTCAGCTGCTTCCGCAATTCGAGAAAATTATAATTTTTACGATCGCAATACCGGGCCAGTTCCGCGGCGAAGGCGATCATCACATCCCGGTAACAGTTTTCAGCGGTCTTAACGCATTCCGCGGTGAATGAATTGACAGTATGAAGATCCCCGCTGCTCATTGTTTGATAGATATCCCGAACCAGGAAACCGGCCTCCTCATTGAGGCATCCGATCAGCTTGTCGGAATGCCGGACCCGGTCCATCAGCAAACCCGGCATAACCCGGTTGGGACTGATGCCGAGGAATAGATCCCGGCCTTCTTTTAGGCCTTTCTCTTGAAAGAAAGGACGGAGAACGGTGTTGATAGTCGAGGGAGCCAGAGTCGATTCACTGATGACAACCGGTGTGGTGGCGCTCTTCCCCACCACTTCCGCCACCTGCTCCATTACATTCATAAGGGGGCCGTAATCGGGGCCGAGGCCTTTCTTGTCGGTCTGAACCGCCACAATTATCAGGTCGGAATCAATTGCCTCCAGATAGTCATGGGATGCTTTCAGTGTGCCTCCCGTCACGCTTCTGGCTATGGCTTCTTCCAATCCCGGCTCAATCCCTCCGATTGGGCTCTTCCCGGAATTGATCTCGGGTACTTTCCACCCCGAACGGCGGGAGTCCCGCTGAATAACCTGGACAAAAGCTCCGGGAGCGAATTCTCCCTTCAAACATGATTCTGCCAATCCCGCCGCCATCGGCATTCCGACAACTCCGGGTCCAAATACGCTTATTTTTTTTATATCTTTTTTGTTTTTCATTCTTATTAACCACGGATATGGATTAAATATGTTGTTCCCCCCTACCTCAGCCCCTTTTTTTAACCGCGGATTGGACGGATTAGACGGATTATTTCGCCTCGGCTTCGGCCTTTTATTTTTAACCGCGGATTTAACGGATTATGCGGATTGTTTCACCTTGGCCTCGGCTTTTTATTTTAACCACGGATATTAAACGGATTGTTTCCAACGCTTCGCCCCTATTAATAAACCGTGAATTTTTACCGGGTGCTTTTTTAATCCGTCAAATCCGTATAATCCGCGGTTTCTTTTCTTCTCTTTTTCTTTTTTTCTTAATCCGCGGTTATCTTATTTTTTTATCCTGATTTCTCCAATTTATTAAATCCATCAATCCCTCATTCAGAGGTGTTTCCGCGGTGAATCCAAATTCCTTTTCGGCTTTCTCCGGCGCACCGAGGCGGCTGGTGACGAAAGTCTGGGCGGCTTCACGGAATTCGATTTCTATATCCGATCTGCCGGAGAGCTCGATCAGCAGGTCGCAGATCTCGCGAATACTGGTCTTCTTCCCGGTGCAGATATTGAATGCCCCATGATCGACCGATGATTTCGCTGCCAGTATGTTAGCCCGGGCGATATCATCCACATAAATAAAATCGTAACTCTGGGCTCCATCGCCCATCAGGATTGGGGGAAGTCCCTGATCAAGCCGGTCAAGAATCTTCATGATGACAGCTATATATACGCCTTTATAATCCTGCCGGGGACCATACGCGTTGAAATAACGCAGAGTTATATAAGGTAATCCGTATCTCTGATGGTAGGCCTTGAGCATCTCTTCCCCGGTGATCTTACTGGTGCCGTAGAAGGTATCGTTTAAAAAAGGTGATTCTTCAGTCAGGATATAATTCGCGTTCCCGTATACCGAGGCGCTGGAAGAGAAGATTAATTTTTTTATACCGGTCGCGTTCGCCGCTCGGATGACATTAAAAGTTCCCCGGAAATTAACCTCAAAGGCAGCTTCAGGATATTCGTGACACTGAAGCAGCCAGAGCGCGGCCAGATGGAAGACATAATCAACTCCATCCATAGCCTGTAGCAGAACATCGTAATGGAGGATATCTCCTCCATCCGGGAAGATGGATACTCTGGGGTCTTCCATTGCTTTGGCTATATTTGCAAGAGTTCCCCGACAAAAATTATCATAGATGATGATCTCCCGGGGATTCTGCGCCAGCAATTGTTCAACCAGATGAGAACCTATGAAGCCGGCTCCTCCCACCACCAGGATTTGACTATCATTTATATTCATCTATCTATCCCCTATAGTGATTTTGCAGTGTGAACAATTGCCTGCCAGTTTAATTTTCTCAGTTGACCAAGATGGAGTAGCATAGTATGAAGGGTTGTAGCAATTGTAAAGTTAAAATATAAAGGTAACTATTCAGGTGCCCTTCAGGCGGAGCTATCAAATGGCGGATCCGTACTATTTAGCAGGGTGCTGTAGCCGCGGTTGCTGACCGCCGAAGAATAGAATTCTTTTTCATTTTCCTCTTGACTGATTTATTTCATATGCTATATTCAGTACATACTGAACATAGTGAAAAATATATGACGCCCATTGATTTGTTCAACAAAGATACTAATGGGAGGGGTTTTCACCAAGCCTTCCATTAGTAAATCAAAATAACTGGAAGTTCCCAATATTTTGGTTATAATTTCAAAACTAAAATTTTCCCAAGGAAAATTTTATAATGGATAAAAAACTAATTGAAGCCCGTGATAATTTTATAGAGTCCGCTGGTCGCACTACCCAGGGATTTGGCCTGGGACGGAACATTGGCCAACTCTACGCTCTTCTCTTTTTTAGTCCTAAGCCGATGTCTCTTGACGATATGGCTGGTGAACTAAAAGTAAGCAAGGGGAGCGTCAGCACCAATGTCCGGGAACTGGAGAAATGGGGAGCGGTTCGCGAGGTATGGATAAAGGGTGACCGAAAGGACTATTATGAAGCGGAGGTTAACTTTTTGAAAATTATCAAGGAAGGGATCCTACCTTTTTTTAGGCGTAAGCTGGATTCCTCCTTTGTTGCCACCGCTGAATCGAAAGAAATAATACATAATAATCGTAAAAATTTCAAATCCGAAGATAAAGAGTTGTCCCTTTTTTATACTAAAAGGCTAAATCTGATTGAGATAGCCCAATCCAGACTTTTGCTACTATTAAGATTACCCGGACTATAAAATTTTATCTAATAATAATGATTATCATGGATACTGGTTCTCATATAATTATAATCAAACCATCTCAAGGTTGGGTTCCCCTGAAACTTGGAGAACTTTATGAATACCGCGAACTTATATATTTACTTGCCTGGCGAGACATAAAGGTTCGGTATAAACAGACGGTCCTCGGTGTAGGTTGGGCGATTCTGCAACCGTTTTTTACGATGATTATTTTTAGCATTTTTTTCGGCAAGCTGGCTGGTATCCCCTCCGATGGGATTCCATATCCAATTTTTGCTTACGCGGCTCTGGTCCCCTGGACTTTTTTTGCCAATGGGGTACGGCAGTCTTCCTCAAGTTTAGTTGGCGGCGCTGAAATGATCAGGAAAATATATTTCCCCCGCTTGGTTATTCCCCTGTCATCGGTACTATCGGGAGTTCTGGACTTCATTCTAGCTTTTACCCTTCTTCTGCTGATGATGTTGTTTTATGGTATTGTCCCGACTGTTGCCGTTCTCTGGCTCCCCGCTTTGCTGCTTCTGGCGCTGGTAACTTCACTGGGAGTGGGTTTCTGGCTGACGGCCATGAATGTTCAGTTTCGCGATGTAAAGTATGTTGTTCCATTTTTAATACAAGCCTGGATGTTCGCCACCCCTATCGCCTATCCCAGTTCGCTTGTGCCCGAACGCTGGCGACTATTTTATGGCTTGAACCCGATGGTAGGGGTAGTGGAAGGATTTCGTTGGGCTCTTCTGGGCGTTAAGACCGCCCCCGGAGCCATGATCGTGGTTTCCAGCATTGTGGCAGTTGTATTGTTTGTCACCGGAGCATTTTATTTTCGCCGGATGGAGAGGAGCTTCGCAGATGTGATCTGAGATCACATCTGCGTATGGGGGTGTGGGGGTGTCGGAGTATGGGAGTAACGAGGTATGGGGGTAACGGTGTATGGGGGTATCGGAGTAAGGGAGTAACGAGGTGAAGGCCTACTCCGATACCCCCATACTCCGACACTCCCATACCGTAGTAGGCTCACTCCCATACTCCCATACGCCCACACCCCGATACTCAGAATTATGACAAAATTCGCTAAGACATTCAGAGATTTGGAAGTTTATCAAAATGCTCTTAAACTTGCAATTGAGATACATGAGTTCTGTAAGACATTGCCCCAGGAAGAAAAATACGCCTTGGCTGACCAGATGAGGCGGGCTTCAAGATCTGTATGCGCTAATATCTCAGAAAGTTGGCGCAAACGAAGATACAAAGCAGCCTTCAGAGCAAAATTGAGTGATTCGGAAACAGAAGCGGCTGAGATGCAATGCTGGCTGGATGTTTCTCTTAAATTGTTGTATATGGAAGAAGAAATGTACATTGATTTTGATAGTAGATACGAGAAAGTAATTTCTCAAATAATAACCATGATAAGAGATGCAGAGAAATGGTGCAGGCTGTGAAAGTGTATCGGAGTATGGGAGTATGAGATCGGAAGAGCGTCGTGTAGGGAAAGAGTGTAGATCTCGGTGGTCGCCGTATCATTAAAAAAAAAAAGAAAGAGACAAAAATAAGAAAAATAAAAAAAGAAAAAAGAGAAGAAAAAAAAAAAAATGCATAGCAAGTAGAGAAAAACAAAGACAACACAGGGGCGAGGACTGAGAACTATAAG
>CAKZYZ010000089.1 GCA_937885075.1 uncultured bacterium
GCGTCGTGTCCGATCGATGCTGTCGCACAGTGGTCTCCTCGACGCCGCTGTCTTAGCTTTTAGTCTTTTTTTTTTTTTTTAATGATACGGCGACCACCGAGATCTACACTCTTTCCCTACACGACGCTCTTCCGATCTCCAGACCGCAGGCGATAGTACTGTTGACATCCCCCACCACCAGTACCAGGTCCGGCCGGTGCTCGATCACCAGCGGCTCAAAGGCCATCATAATCTCGGCGGTCTGCCGTCCGTGGGTGGAGGATCCGACCCCGAGATTATAATCCGGCCGGGGGATGCCGAGCTGGGTAAAGAAGAGATCACTCATCGCCCGGTCATAATGCTGCCCGGTATGGACCAGTATCGCCTCAATCTCAGGAAAAGCCTTATAAGCCTCCATCAAAGGCGCGATCTTCATAAAATTGGGACGGGCGCCCACTACATTAATAATCTTCATTTTTATTTGGTTAAAACTTAATTTCGCAACTTATTTAGTGCCTGAACGAAAACCCCGAATCTCATAAAATTTGTCATTGCGAGGAACGAAGTGACGAAGCAATCTCCTCACAAACTAAGCAGATTGCTTCGTCGTCCCTCCTCGCAATGACCGGATTTTAGGGGTTTTCGGTCAGACACTATTTAACCGCGGATTTTACGGATTATGCTGATTGGAGAAAAACCAATCCGCTAAATCCGCAGTTTATTACTCCGGTTCTTCGCCTTGCTCTGCAAGAAGGTAGCCTTCTGCAATAGAGGATTGACCCCGGCCTGTTCGAATATGCCGGCCAGGCAGGCGGTCACATCCTCAAATTCACTCTCGGTCGGCTTCCCGGAAAATTGATATTGAAGAATAACCGTCAATCCGCCCACCGCGTTGACCTGGATGCGGTTGATAGAGTCAAAATCTTCCCGGATCGGATCATCGTCAACCATCTCTCCGCTGGACCCGATCATAATCCGCCCGGGATCAAACCAGGCTTCCAGAAAACATAGCCTTAACTCCTGACGGCAGAGATTCAATATTTCGGATGGGCTGATAACAGCCGACCGGGAAGTCAGACTCTGAATAGCATATCGTGAAAACGCGGCCAGAACGGTATTCCGACGACGACGGTAGAAGATACGCCCGATGGCCGAGCGCCGGAGATAGCCGGTCCACCAGGCAACGCCGATCAGGATAACCGCGTAGATAAATCCGGGGAGCCAGAACCACCCCGAACCGTCAGGAATTATCAGAAAGATATATCCGCCACCGGCGAGAAGAATAGTAATAGCGTAGAGGATCAGAACAACCTGTCTGGTGCTGAAGCCTTTATCCAGTAGTCGGTGATGGGTATGATGATGATCCCCGGCAAAGATCGGCACCCCCCGGACAAACCTCCGGGCCATCGAGACCAGGGTCTCGAAGATGGGGAAGCTCAATGCCAGCATCGGAGCCATGATAATAAGAGCGGTCTCGGCTTTATAGGTTCCCATCAGGGTAATGGTCGCCAGGATATACCCGATGAACATGCTCCCGGTATCACCCAGGAAGATGCTGGCCGGGGGGAAGTTGTAGATTAAAAATGCCGCCAGACTTCCCGCCAGGGCCGCGCAGGTAAAGACAATGAAGACATTCCCGGTACATGCTCCCAGTACCGCCAGGGATAGTGATGCTATCAGAGCGACGCCGGTGGCAAGACCATCCAGGCCATCGATAATATTAAAAGCGTTGATCATACCGATGATCCAGATAATGCTGATTATCACACCGAGATTAGGATCAAGTTGAACCTGACCGATCAGGGGAATATAGAAAGACTCGATCACGGTACCGGTGGCAGTGATAAAGATGGCGATGGCAAACTGTCCCAGCAGTTTGATCCGGGCCCCCATCCCCCGCAGATCGTCGATTAGCCCCAGGACCAGAATGGCGATTCCCCCTAATGCCAGGATAAGAAAATTATGGCTGAAATAGGACCGGCCATAGGCAAAATTCATCAGCGGGTCCAGCCAGTCCCTGTCTATCCGATAGATAAATTCCCAGTTCCGAACAATGAGAGAGCCGGCCAGACCGAAGCAGATATAGAAGAACAGTACGGGAACCGCGATCCCCAGACCGCCCAGAAGCGGCACATTGGCCATGGAAATCCGGCGATATCCGCCCCGGTCGATTGCCCCGGTTTTACGGGCCAGTCGCTTGACCAGAGGGGTCAATACCGCGGTCAGAGACGCGCAGAGCAGAAAGAGCACGACCAGGACCAGCGGATTTTCCAGATAACGCGGTAATTCAATCATCTTCAGATACCTTAAAATGCACGCTCCCTCCACAGGGAGCATCTCCATAGCTCACGACTATCTGCCTGGCCGGCCGGCGGATCCCGAAATCGGGCATATACCAAGCATCCTGAATTTCAACCAGACCCGTAGTCTCCATGCTCACCTCAATATCACCGACCTTTATGTAACATACATTATCCTTGAGAGAAAGGTCATTATCGGGGTGGCAGAGGAACCGGGCCTTAACATCCTGGCCGGCTCCCCCCTCCACCCGGTCTTCGATCTTCAGCTGGTTGGCGGCGCCCTCGATCCGGCGGTGGTGGATCGGCTTGCCGTCAAGATAGCGGAAGCCGTCGTGAGATCCTTCGAATGTAAAGACTCCGTCGATCCAGGAAGAATGGTCTACCCGGGGCCGCGCCCGGCGACCCACCCGAAATGACTTCCAGAACTCACACTGATCGGCATCTTCCACGGTCAATGTGTTATGGGCCCGGGTGCTCCGCGAATAGGAGCGCATCTCACCGGGCCGATACTCAGCGACCCCGGCATCCACGATTACCCGGCGGCCCCCGAGATCCCACTCAAATGCCAGCAGATCGCCGTGGCCGTGCGCCGGAAGATAATCCGGGCCGATCTCTCCGCAGTCCACCAGGAGATAATTCCCTCCGTCTCTGTACCCGTAATAACCGGCCGCCGTGAACTCGATCCGATCATCCGGATCCGGGATCGGTCCGATCAGTTCATTATATACGGCCAGAACTTCTCCAGTCCCGTATCCCATATGGAGACCGCCATCGTTGAAGAGACTTATCAGACCATCGGAGATCGGAAGAGCGTCGTGTAGGGAAAGAGTGTAGATCTCGGTGGTCGCCGTATCATTAAAAAAAA
>CAKZYZ010000090.1 GCA_937885075.1 uncultured bacterium
AAGGCACGGAAGAGCAGAAGTTAAGAGTTCATATACATGGTGAGTGGATGTAGTAATAAAATATTTTTTTTTTCAAGCAGAAGACGGCATACGAGATATATCAGTGTGACTGGAGTTCAGACGTGTGCTCTTCCGATCTGCCGTTGATACGATTGCCCATCCCATAGATGTTTTGAGATTTATCAAAAATCCGAGATAGAACTCAGTTTATGAAAAATCCAAGGGGATAAATAAGGAGGTCGTAATGAAGAAATATACCATTCCTCTGGTTATATTTATATCTGTCTGTTTTTTCTCCGGGTGTTCAACTATTCCGGGGGATAGAGTAATGCAGACCTCAACCATCGATGCTTTGCTGGCGGGGGTCTATGATGGGAGTATGTCCTGTGGAGAACTGCTTGATTACGGGAACTTCGGGATCGGGACATTTGACCGCCTTGACGGAGAGATGATAATTCTGGATGGGACGGTATATCAGGTCAAGACGGATGGGAAGGTATATACCCCTGAGGCCGATATTATGACACCGTTCGCCACGGTCTGTGCCTTTCAGCCTGACCTGACATTCTTGATAACTGATAGAGCGGATTATAAAGGACTAAAAACTATTATTGATAATCAAGCGCCGAATCAAAATGAATTCATTGCTATTAAGATAACCGGAAGTTTCAGCCGGATGAAGGTCCGGAGTGTACCGATACAGGATAAGCCATATCCACCCCTGGTAGAGGTTACAGAGAATCAGACAGTCTTTGAACTCAAAGATGTAACGGGCACCATTGTCGGTTTCCGATCGCCGCCGTTTGTAAAAGGTGTTAATGTGCCGGGCTATCACTGTCATTTTATCAGTGATGATCGGGAGCAGGCCGGGCATATCCTTGATTGTGAAATTATCTCGGGTATGGGAGAGGTGGATAGCTGTAATGAGTTCCTCCTGGTTCTGTCGGGTGATAGTGAGAGCCTGGAGGATATTGATTTCTCACGGGACCGCGGCGGTGAGTTGGATCGAGTGGAGAAATGATCACGCAAAAATGCCGGACAGTCTTATTGACAATCTGAGGGGGGTGGCATATATTACGCGGTGATTAGTTAGAGCTTGCTCAAAAAGCTTGTGAGCTCTAAAATCCTAAACAAAAGCAAATTTAAGTAAGTGAGATCTAAAGAATTAATGTTTGGGCATTTCGGTTATTTGTGGTTTGGTTTATTTAGTATTTCAATATTAGGATTTTCTGCTTGAAAATCTTTTCAAGCAGGCATCAGGGCGATTAGCTCAGTGGTAGAGCACCTGGATCACAACCAGGGGGTCACTGGTTCAAAACCAGTATCGCCCATGCATAGGGGTCATCCCGATTGAATCAACCGAGATATTGCCCATAAAGTTAAAATTATTTGAGGAGCAAACCACTTAATATGAGAGAAGATCTAAAACAGTTACTTATTGTCCAGGGACTGGATGTTAAGATCCGGGATCTGGTAGAGCGTAAGATGGCAACGGTTCACGGACTGGAAGCGCTTCGTAAAGAAGTTGATGATGATGAGAAAGCCATTGAGGATGAGAGAGATCGTTTGATGGGCAGCCGCGTACATATCAAGGAACTGGATCTGGAGATCGCGGAGAAGAAGAATAATATTATTAAATACCAGGAGCAGCAGTTCAAGGTAAAGAATAATAAGGAGTATACGGCACTTCTCCATGAGATATCAAAACAGGAGGCGGATATCAAGGTTCTGGAAGATCGGATGCTGGAGTTTATGGAAGAAGCGGAGGTGGAAGACCGAACGCTGGACGGAGTTCGAGCCGATCTTGAAGTCGCTCAACAAAAATTTCGGGAGATGGAGGTGGAATCAAGGGGTCTGATGGATCAACTGGGGAAGGAGATAGAGGAGAAAGAAAAAGAGAAGGCCGAAGAGATCTCCCGGCTGGATCCTGAGATATATGAGATGTATGAGATAATTTTTTCCCGGAAATCGGATCTGGCAGTGGTTAAAGTGATTAATGATACCTGCGGGGGGTGTAATATGGTTTTGCGCGCCCAGGTACTTAATGATCTTTATCGCGGGGATAAAATTAGTCAGTGTGAGACCTGCGGTCGGTTTCTCTACTTATAAGTTACCGCCTTCGGCGTTAACTTACTATTATTCTGGGAAAATCTGATCTTTGACAACGCAGGTGGTGGGTAGATGATCGCCCCCTGCTATAGGTGTCGCGTCTTGACTTTCAACTTAACGCTTATCTGATTAATTTAATCACATCAGTTTGATTGGAGAGCGTTAAGTTGAAAGTCAAGACGCGACACCTATAGCAGGGGGAGGAAAGTCCGAACTCCACAGGGCAGGGCGCCCCGAGAATATCGGGGGACTCCCGGTCGAAAGACCGGGGATACGGAAAGTGCCACAGAAAATATACCGCCCCCCACCACTTTAAAGTGGTGGGGAGTAAGGGTGAAAAGGCGCGGTAAGAGCGCACCGGGCTGAGAGTAATCGAAGCCGCATGGTAAACCCCGTCCGGAGCAAGGCCAAATATAGATCGAGGTGCTGCCCGCACCGTTTGAGATCAGGGTAGGCTGCATTGAGCCCGAGGGCAACCGGAGGCCCAGATAGATGATCATCATCCCCTAAAGGTGTCGCGTCTTGACATTCAACTTAACGCTTATCTGATTAATTTAATCACATAGACTTCTAAGTGTTAAGTTGAATGTCAAGACGCGACACCTGAAAGTGGGGGAACAGAATTCGGCTTATTCCCATCACCTGCGTTTTATCAATAAAATCTCCATTTTTTCTGTTTTTCTTGAAAAAATGGAGATTTTCTTTTTTATCTCTCTCCCCTCCGCCCCTGGCAAAACCGGTAAGATCTGCCGGCTTCCGACCCGGCTGTAGTCGTAAGACCCTGTATGGCAATAGAATATATCCCCATGGTATTGTCTGGCTGTAAGAAATCCACCCCAATTTCCCCCCGAAAATGGTTTAAAAAATATTTGTATTTTCTGTTGACAGTTCTCCGTCGGTGGTAGTATATTGTACTCAAGTGGTGGATAGTGGTTAAAAGTGGTGGATAGGGAGAATTATCATGTTCCTGGGAGAATACAGACATACAGTTGATATTAAGGGGCGCGTCTTTATCCCGGCCCGGTTTCGTGCCGTGGAGAATCAGCGGTTCTTTGTCAATCTGGGACTGGATGGAGGCCTCTCGGTCTTTACCGAAGACGGCTGGACGGTCTATCAGGAGAGGATCAATGAGCTGGACATGATGAAGAAAGATGCCCGCGCCTTCAAACGACTTTCTTTCGCCAATGCGGCTGAGGGGATATGCGATAAGCAGGGAAGGATAAATCTTCCGGACCACCTGATCCGGAAAGCCAAGATAGAGAAAGAAGTAATGATAGTTGGAGTCTCTGATCATTTTGAAATATGGGATATAGAGCGTTGGGATCTATACCAGCGTGAGGTAAGTGAACGATACGAAGAATTAGCCGAGAACCTGGCGCAATAAAATAGGTTTGCGCGATAAGAAGAGGATAGCCTATGAAAAGTAGTTCGAGGACATTGATCGATCTTTTGAGTATGAACAAGAGTTTGAAGCCCGCCCGGAAGTTAAGTGTGAGATTAAGGGTTCCGAAGAAGAAACGGCGTGGGAGCGGAAGGTAACAACCTGATAGTTACTCACATCCCGGTGATGCCGCAAGAAGTAGACCACTTTCTTAACTGCCGGCCGGGTCAGATTATCCTTGATTGTACAGTGGGGGAGGGGGGGCATGCCTCGCGTTTGGCCGAAAAGATTTCTCCCGGGGGTACTTTGATAGGGATAGATCGGGATGGAGAGGCGATTGAAGTCGCCCGACGCCAGCTTAATAGATTTGGCGAAAGTATTAAGTTAGAGCAGTCAAACTTCCGTGATCTAAGAGAAGTGATCCAAAGCCGCGGGATCGAGAAACTCGACGGCATCCTCTTCGATCTCGGGGTCAATTCATCTCAACTTCAGGATCCCGGTCGTGGTTTTAGTTTTCGGGCTGACGGACCTCTGGATATGAGGATGGATAACCGGGAGGAAAGTCAGGCCTCGGATCTGGTCAATCGACTCGGACGGAAGGAACTGGAATGGATAATCAGGGAGTATGGCGAGGAGCGCTTTGCCGGTCGGATCAGCCGCCGGATTGTGGAGGAGCGAGCATCGCGACCAATTCTCAGTACCACCCGATTGGCTCAAATAGTTACAGACGCTCTGCCGGGAAGAGGGAAGATTCATCCGGCTACCAGGACTTTTCAGGCGATAAGGATATATCTTAACGGGGAACTTGACGCTCTGGAGCAGGCGCTCCCCGAAGCGATCTCAATGCTTAAATCCGGGGGTCGGATCTGCGTTATCTCATTCCATTCGCTTGAGGACAGAATTGTTAAATTTGAATTCAGACGATGGGACCGCCAGGAAGGTATGCTCCGAATTTTAACCAGGAAGCCGGTTCGCCCCGGGATCGAGGAGGTTCGTAGAAACCCCCGGTCCCGGAGCGCTAAATTAAGAGCGGCGGAGAAACTATGAGGAGGTATAGACAATGAATTATTATCAGGGAAAGAGTGATCATTCTGTCGGCCAATATTTTATAAAGAGGTGCTGGATTATGTTAGCGGTCGCCTTTTTTTTCGGGATGTCATATCTCTGGCTGTATTCTCATATTGTAGATACCAGTAATATGGTCGAACTGTTCGAGCGCAAGATAAGTCATCTCCAGGACCGGAGCATATCCCTTGAGAGTAAACTGGAATATTTGCAGACTCCATCGGTTATCAACAGCCGCCTGGAGGAGTTCCAGATCGCCCTGGTGGATCCATATCCTGAACAGCTTGTCCGGGTTCATGGAGAAGCTCCTTCCGCTCCCCGTAATGAAACTCGTATCCACCCTCCCCAGGATATTATTCTGAGTATAGCCCGATAGCCGGGTAAAATGGTGTTAATTTAAGTGTAACTCCACTAAGTTAGCGCCGCAGGCGATAACTTATGTTTGGAAGAGCGCATAACACCAGATCATGGATAATAGTCGGCCTCTTCCTCTGCTTTTCCGGTCTTCTCCTGTTTAGACTCTTCTCTCTTCAGTGTCTCCAGCACTCTCGTTACAGTATCAGGGCCAGGAACCAGCATCAGAGTACAAATTATCTCCCTCCCCACCGCGGCCGAATCTATGATTGCCGGGGAAATATGCTGGCTGCCAGTGTGCCCAGTTTTTCTCTCTACTGTATCCCCAGGCTGATTGAGGACGATCAGGTTGAAGAGATAGCCTCTACTATCTCCCCGATAATCGGGATTGATGAGGATCGGTTGTGCCGCCGCCTATCCGGTTCAGGGTGGTTCGTCTGGCTGAAGAGGAATCTGAGAGAAGATACCGCCGCGGCGATCAGGGAACTGGATCTGCCCGGTCTGGCCTTGAAACAGGAGATGAAGAGGGTATATCCCAAAGGGAGCATGCTCAGTCAGGTTATAGGGTTTACCGATATTGACGGGAATGGTCTGGAGGGGATTGAGTGGAAGTTTGACCGGCAGCTTCGCGGCCACCCCGGCTGGATGGTGACGGAGAAGGACAGTAAGCATCGAGAAGCATCGTGGTTCCGTTCCGATAATGTATCTCCAATCGACGGGTGTAATCTGTTTCTGACTATAGATGAGGTTGTCCAGGCGATTGCCGAGGAAGAGATTGATAAGGTATATCTGGAGTACGGAGCAAAGTGGGCATCGGTGTTGGTGATGGAACCTTCGACCGGCAGGATACTGGCTATGGCCAATCGCCCTACCTACGACCCAAATAATTATTCCAGTTCTGATGCCGATCAGCGCCGCAATCACTCGGTATCCGATCTTATTGAACCCGGATCCACTTTTAAGGTATTTCCGGCCGCCGGTGTTCTGGATGCGGGGTTGGTAGCTCCGGAGACAGAATTTTACTGCGAAGACGGCGCTTTTAAGATCGGGGGGAGGCTGCTTCGGGATAGTCATCCTCACGGGGTTCTCCGATTCGATGAGATTATCCAGAAATCCAGTAATATCGGTATGGCGAAAGTGGGGATGCTTCTGGGGCGCGTTGATCTCTATAAACTGCTCCGAAAATTCGGGATTGGAGATCGCACCGGGATCGAGCTGCCGGGGGAGGTGGGTGGAATTCTTCGGCCGCCTCATCGCTGGAGTAAGCTGTCTCTTCGGTCCATAACTATGGGTCATGAAGTATCTCTCTCTCCCCTGGCGCTTCTGACCGCCTTCTCGGCCCTGGGTAATGGCGGGGTTCTTCTCCAGCCCCGGATTGTCGACCGGATCGAAAGTCCTTCGGGGGAAGTTATATATCGTTATAACAGGAAAGAGAAAGGGGCGGTTGTATCAAGTGATACTGCCAGGGTTATGCTGAAAATTCTCCGGAAAGTTGTGATGAAGGGGGGGACCGGGCGCCGGGCGCAGATATCCGGTTATGAAGTAGCCGGCAAGACCGGTACCGCTCAGAAACTGGACCCGAACGGAGGTTATTCTCATTCACTATATCGGGCTCTCTTTATGGGGATGCTCCCGGCCAGTAACCCCAGATTCGCTATCCTGGTGGTGGTCGATGAGCCCCACCCATATTATTACGGAGGTGTGGTCTCCGCCCCGGTCTTTAAGAAGATAGCCGAGAGGATTATTCGTTATATGGATCTGGAAGCGCCGGAGGCGACAGAAGAGACATGAAACTGGATCGGTTAATTGAAGAACTCCGTCCGGAGAAGGTGGAGGGAAAGACCGCGGTTGAAGTGAAGGGGGTCTCGGCGGATTCCCGCGGGATACAGCCCGGGTATCTATTTGTAGCGGTATCCGGACGAGATCGGGATGGGGCGGATTATATAGCCCAGGCCCGGGATCGGGGGGCGGTAGGGATTGTATTACGGGAGTTTACCAGTTCGGTTAACAGCAACCTGGCCCAGATAAAAGTCACCGCGCCGCGCCGGGCTCTGGCTGTTCTCTCCAACGCTATTTTTCATCATCCCGCTGCCGGGATGAAGATGATCGGGGTGGTCGGCACCAATGGAAAGACAACTGTAACTCATCTGGCTCGATCAATCTTCGAGGCCGCCGGGATCTCAACCGGTCTTATCGGGACGAACTATTACGGGATCGGGCAGCGGCGTCTGCCGGCGGAGCTTACTACCCCCGCCCCACCCCGCCTGCAGGAGTTATTGGCGGAGATGAAGGGGGCTAACTCTTCCCGGGTGATTATGGAGGTATCATCCCATGCCATCGCCCAGCATCGTCTGGAGGGGATAGAGTTTCAGACCGCGGTCTTTACCAATTTCTCCCGGGATCATCTTGATTATCACCGGACGATGGAGGAGTACGGAGCGGTTAAGACCGGTTTTTTTCAAGATTTCTCCCGAGGGGAGATTGATCCCGGAACAAAGATGGCGATCATCAATAATGATGATCACCTGGGCCGGAAGATCCTTCAAATGATTAAAACCCCGGTAATCACTTATGGACTGTGTGCCGGGGCGGATCTATTCGCGTCGGATGTAACTCTTTCGCGGGGCGGATCTGTTTTTAAACTCCACTGGAAGGATTCAGTTTATCAGGTTCTGATCTCTCTGCCGGGGCGTCATAATATCTATAATGCTCTGGCGGCAATTGGACTGGGGCTGAATGAGGCGATTGAACTGCCGGAGATAATTAATTCCCTTCAGGATATCCGCGGTATCAGCGGTCGTCTGGAGCAGGTTGATACCGGTCGGGGGTTTGATCTCTTCATCGATTATGCCCATACCCCCGATGGACTGGAAAATGTTCTGGGGGCGCTCCGGGAGATAGATTACCGGCGGATAATCGTTGTCTTCGGCTGCGGCGGTGACCGGGATGAGACAAAACGGCCCCTGATGGGGGAGGTAGCCGCGCGGTTGGCCGAGAGAGTGATCGTGACTTCCGATAATCCCCGTTCGGAGGATCCGGAGAAGATCATCAATGATATTTTGAGTGGAATACCCCGGCCCGATAAACGCGTGATGGCAATCATTGACCGCCGCGAGGCGATTGAAGTTGCCTGTAATCAGGCCGGGCCTGGTGATGTTGTATTGATAGCGGGGAAGGGACATGAACGGAAGCAGATCTTCCGCGACACAATTATCCCCTTCAGCGATCGGGATGTATCAAGGGATATATTGGGAAAGATGGAATAGGCAGAATTTTTAATAACCACGAAGGACACGAAGTTCACGAAGGGATTTGAAGAAATTAAGAAATATTCCATAGTTTTCTTCGTGTCCTTCGTGACCTTCGTGGTGAATAGTTAGTTCTCTATGGAATCGCAGAAGTTACAGATAATTACAGAATGGTCCGGCGGGAAGTTGAGACATGGTGATCCAGTCGCAATGGTCTCCGGGATCAGCACCGATAGCCGCTCGGTTCGGGCGGGAGAGTTATTCCTGGCGCTTACCGGAGATCGGTATGATGGTCATGGATTTATTGAGGCGGCACTGGAGAGAGGCGCTTCGGGCGCGGTTGTGAGCAGTCCGCTCAAGGCTTTTCCTGGCCGCTGGCCTGATCGCTGCCTGATTGTCGTGGAAGATACACTTACAGCTCTGGCGAAGATTGCCCGGGGATACCGGGATCTTTTCGAGATTGAGGCGATCGCCGTAACCGGCAGTAACGGAAAGACCACGACCAAGGATTTGATCGGCCAGGTGCTGAGCACGGAGATGGAGACGTTGGTCGCACCGGCCAGTTATAACAATTTGATCGGTCTCTCTCTGACAATTCTCCTTCTGGAGAGAAGGCACCGGGCGGCTGTATTTGAATTGGGGATGAATCATCCGGGCGAGATTCTGGAATTAGCGGGGATCTGTCAGCCCCGGATAGCGGTTATTACCAATATCGGTTCGGCTCATATCGGTAACCTGGGAAGTATTGAAGCGATCTCCGCCGCTAAAAGTGAAATTCTGGATAAGCTGGAAGGTGAAAAGATAACATTCTTTAACGTGGATGACCATCGGGTCAGGGAGATAGTAGAATCGCCGCCCGGTCCGGTAGTAGGATTTGGTTTTAGCCCCAAGGCGGATCTCCGGGCTTCGAACCCGCGCTATGGAGCTGATGGGGTAAGTTTTGATCTCCGGATCGCCGGGAAGGAGATGAGAATCAGCTCCCCGCTTCCCGGCCGGCATAATCTTTATAACCTGCTGGCCGCGCTGGCGGTCGGGGAATATCTGGGCATATCGCCGGAGCGGCTGGCGGAATCGGCTCGTTCCTCCGTGCTTCCTTCTCAGAGAATGGAGATCGAGGTGGTTGGAGGTGTTGAGCTTATCGATGATGCCTACAATGCTAATCCGGTATCGATGAGGGCGGCACTCTCCGCCTGGCAGCGGATGGGTTGCCGAGGCCGCAGGATAATGGTCAGCGGGGATATGAATGAGCTGGGAGTTTTTTCCGTGAAGGAGCACCAGGAGTGGGGGAAGATACTGGGGAAGTCAAAGCTGGATCTTCTGGTATTTGTCGGTCCCCGTTCAAAGGGGTCATCCCGGGCAGCGGTTGAGGTCGGTTTCTCCGAACGGAGAGTATTCTCCGTGGACGATTCACCCACTGCCGCGGAACTGGTCTCAGGTTTGATTGAAGCGGGGGATAGCGTTCTTATAAAAGGGTCAAATAGTATGAAGATGGGGGAGATAGTTGCGTGTTTAAAGGCAGAGGCGAATAAATGAGGGAGGGAGAGACAGGTAAGCGGTAAGCAGTGAGCTGTAAGCGGTAAGCAGTAAGCTGGCAGAAGCTGAATGTCCAATATCCAATGACCAATATCCAATTTCCAAATTCTGAGGAAGGAGCGGCGTTACTTTTACTGCTAACCGCTTACCGCTTACTGTCTTTCGGATTTCATACCGTTAAATATATTTTTTATTGATTTAAAAATAATGTCGCACTAAACAGAGGTTAACGATGCTGTATTACATATTCTTTCCACTCCGGGATATCTGGTTCGGGTTCAATGTATTTAAGTACATTACTTTCCGGGCCGCGATGGCGGCGATATTCGCGTTCTTATTTACTTTGATCTTTGGGAAACCAATTATCGCCAAACTAAAATCGATGAAAGTCGGTGAGAGGATAAGGAGCGGAGAGTACTACGAAGATCTTCATAAACGGCACGGCAGCAAGGAAGGTACTCCAACGATGGGAGGATTGATCATTCTCATCGCAATCATGCTCTCCACTCTCCTCTGGTCCCGGGTAGGTACGCTTCAGGTCCAGGTGATTGTAATCTCAACATTGTGGCTGGGTTTGATCGGGTTTATTGATGATTGGATCAAACTTAAACAGATCGGGAGGAGAGGATTGCCGGGGCGAGTTAAACTTGCCGGCCAGATAATTCTCGGCCTCGCGATCGGGCTTTATCTTTTTTATAACCCTGAGACCGGTTCTTATGCCGGCCATCTCCGCCTGCCGTTCTTCAAGGATGCCGTGTGGGAGATAGGGATATTTTCCGTTCTCTTTACGATCCTGGTTCTGGTTGGAACCACCAATGCCGTCAATCTGACCGATGGCCTGGATGGGTTGGCGATCGGTTGTCTGGGGATTGCCGCGCTGGCTTTTGCCGTGCTGGCTTATGTCAGCGGCCATCTCCAGTTTGCCGGGTATCTCCAGATTCTATATATTCCCGGAAGCGGAGAACTGGCAGTCTTCTGTTCAGCTTTAGCCGGGGCTGCCCTGGGATTTCTCTGGTTTAACGCTTATCCCGCCGAGATATTTATGGGTGATACCGGGGCCCTGGCCTGCGGCGGCGCGATTGGTACAGCGGCTATCTTGATCAAGAAAGAGCTATTCCTGGTATTGATCGGCGGTGTATTTATTGTCGAGGCTCTATCAGTAATCATTCAGGTCCTCTCATTTAAAATGACGGGCCGGCGGGTGTTCAAGATGGCCCCGATACATCATCATTTCGAGATGAAAAAGATCCCGGAGTCAAAGATAACCGTCCGGTTCTGGATCTGCGCGATTATCTGCGCGCTGATCGGGTTGGGGGCGCTGAAGCTTCAATAATTTAGCGCCTTTGGCTCTAAATTATTTGTTAAAGAAAAAGGTTCTCAGTCATATTGTGCGGATAGCAACATCTCTTATTAACCACGAAGGACACGAAGAACACGAAGGAAAATACTCACATGGATTGGAACCGATCAGTAAATCAACCACGGTATGATTTATTTGTAAGATTTCAGTGAACCCCGTTCTCTCGTAGCGGCTGCCTTCAGGCTGTCACTAGTGGCGACCTGAAGGTCGCCGCTACGAGCACGGGGCGACGGGGTTTACTGAAAGCTTACATTTCTCCTTCGTGATCTTCGTGTCCTTCGTGGTTTAAAGTACTCTTATAACCCACACAAAATGACTAAGAGCCAAGAAAAAGAACTATCCGGTAGCAAGGTTGCAGTTCTGGGTCTGGGTATAAGTGGGGAAGCGGCGGCGGAACTGCTTCTGAGCCGGGGGGCGGTGGTTACGGTTCTTGACGATGGGATTGGCGAGGAGTTAAAGGACCGCGGCGCGCGACTTCGCTCAATCGGGGCCTCGGTTATTTTGGGAAATATCGGCGGCTGGCCCGGAGAATATTTTGAAATGCTGGTAGTGAGCCCGGGGATTCCGCTCTCACATCGGTTGGTAAAGGAGGCCCGGGAGAGAGCGATACCGGTTATGGGGGAACTGGAGATGGCGTATCGATTTCTGAATCGACCATTGATTGCCATTACCGGTACCAACGGAAAGACCACAACGGTAAGTCTGCTTCATGAGATCTTCCGGCATGGCGGAATTCCGTCTGTAACCGGAGGCAATATCGGCTATCCGCTCTCCCGGATTGTTCTTGCCGGGGAAGAAGATAGACGGGTAGTGGTAGAAGTGAGTTCGTTCCAGCTGGAGAGAATAGAAATGTTTCATCCGTCATCCGCGATTCTCTTGAATCTGGCGTCTGATCATCTGGACCGGTATTCGGGGATGGATGAATACCGCGCGGCCAAGCTGCGGATATTCGAAAATCAGGGCTCAGGAGATCTGGCTGCCGCTCCCGCCCACCTCCTGGGGTTACTGGAGAGAGCGGTTCCTCCCGGGGTGGAGAAGGCAACCTGGGGTGGAGATCGGAAGAGCGTCGTGTAGGGAAAGAGTGTAGATCTCGGTGGTCGCCGTATCATTAAAAAAAAAAACCACACCCCCCACCCCCCCCGCGCCCCCCCCCCCCCCCGTCCTCAGCCACCCATCACTACTAAAACCAC
>CAKZYZ010000091.1 GCA_937885075.1 uncultured bacterium
GGTGGTGTGGAGATGATGTGTTGTGATAAAGTAAGTAGTGATGCAGTATGGATGGTATGGGTGGATTATTTCTCTTGTTAGAGGAGTTGTTATGTTTTTATTTTTTTTTTTTTTCAAGCAGAAGACGGCATACGAGATATATCAGTGTGACTGGAGTTCAGACGTGTGCTCTTCCGATCTGGATCGGGATAGTTACTTCTCCCACCGGGGCCGCCCTCCGGGATATCCTCCAGGTGATCAATCGTCGATTCGGAGATATCCGGGTTGTCATAAATCCGGTCCCGGTTCAGGGCGAGGGGGCCGGAGATAAAATCGCCCGGGCGGTGAGAGAGTTTAACCGCTGGAATAATGTCGATGTTATAATTGTCAGCCGGGGAGGGGGGAGCCTGGAGGATCTCTGGGCCTTTAACGAAGAGGCGGTGGTGAGAAGTATCTTTGATTCGGATATCCCGGTAATCTCCGCGGTTGGTCATGAGATCGACTGGACTCTCTCAGATTTCGTTGCCGATCTCCGGGCGCCGACACCTTCGGCCGCCGCGGAGTTGGTGGTAGCGCGAAAGAGCGATCTCCTGTCCTCGGTGAATGAACTTCAACGCCGGCTGGAGAAAGAGATAATTCGCCGGCTGGCCGAACTGCGGGTACGGGTGGAAAGGGCTTGCCAATCCGCTATCCTTCACGATCCGCGCCGGATCCTCAGTCAGTCGCAACAGCAGCTGGATGAACTGACCGCCCGGCTTGGTCTCCTGATTCGGCATCGCCTTCAGCTCTCCCGCCGCCGGGTGGAATCACTCCGGGAACGGCTGGAAATCCTGAATCCGCTGGCAATTCTATCCCGGGGATACAGCTTTACGCGCAGTCTGCCGGATGGTAGGATATTGACATCCTCGACCGGATTAAAGACTGGTGATCAGGTTGAGACCAGGCTGAGAGAAGGGAAATTTATTTCTACGATTATTGAGGTGGAGTGAAAGGAAATTGTAAGCGGTAAGCAGTGAGCGGTGAGCAGTGAGCAGTGAGCGGTGAGCGGTAAGCAGTGAGCAGTGAGCGGTAAGCAGTGAGCAGTGAGCGGTAAGCAGTGAGCAGTGAGCGGTAAGCAGTGAGCGGTAAGCAGTAAGCAGTGAGCGGTAAGCAGTGAGCGGTAAGCAGTGAGCAGTGAGCGGAGCCTCGGCAGTGACTGCTTACTGCTCACCGCTTACCGCTCACTGCTCACCGCTTACCGATTACTATATATTTCTAACGTCCATTCCCTTTAACTTACAATAGAGGTACATCATGGCTGAGATAAAATTCGATCAGGCGCTGAAAGATCTGGAAAAATTGGTTGAAGATATGGAGGGGGAAGAACTATCCTTAGAGGATGGTTTGAAAAAGTATGAGAAGGGCATGAAACTATCCCGGATCTGCCTGGAAAAGCTGGATCGGGCGGAGAAGAAGATTGAAATTTTGAAACAACCGGTCGGAGAGGTTCCGGAGACTGAGCCTTTTGCGGGAAGTGAAAATTCGTAACACTTTAGCTCTTTGAAAATACTCCCAACCACTCGTCACGATGCTCCGCATCGTGACGGAGCCGGCTCGGTGCATTCCCACGCAGAGCGTGGGAACGAGGTAAAGGGCTAAAGTGTTACGAAAATTCCGGGTTTGGAGAGAATAGATAGATCTTACTCCGGATGTCCTTCGTGGTTTCAATTTGGGTTATTTTAATAGTATACGATTGTTAAATCGGATAGAGATTGGAAAAGGAGAATCCCTTTGAGTAGATTACTGGATAAGATCGATACACCAGCGGATCTGAAGAGACTCACCCTGCCGGAACTCTCTACTCTTGCTGGAGAGGTGAGAGAGGAGATAATCCGGGTTGTCTCAAAGACCGGAGGACATCTGGCCTCCAGTCTTGGTGTGGTTGAGCTGACCATTGCCATGTATTATGTCTTTGATCTTCCTCACGATAAGGTGATCTGGGATGTCGGCCATCAGACCTACGCGCATAAACTTTTAACCGGGCGGCGTGATTCATTCAGGACTCTCCGGCAATACGGAGGAGTGAGCGGATTTCTCAAACGGCAGGAAAGCCCCTATGACTTCTTCGGCGCGGGCCATGCCAGCACTTCACTCTCCGCCATGCTGGGGATGGCGGTGGCCCGAGATAAAAAGGGGGATGACGAGAAGATAATCGCCTGTATCGGGGACGGTTCGCTTACCGGAGGGTTGGCTTTTGAAGCGCTGAATCAGGGGACTGATGTGGCCAAGAATATTATGGTGGTCCTCAATGCCAATGAGATGGCCATCTCTCCCAGTGTGGGAGAACTATCCAACTATTTAAATCAGTTAATATCCGCCCCTTACTATAACCGGCTGAAAAATGAGATCGAACAGGCCGTGCAGAAGATCCCCTCAATCGGATTGAGGATGGTTGATGCCACTCATCGCCTGGAGGACGCGCTCAAGCACCTGATTACCCCGGGCGGCATCTTCGAAGATTTCGGCTACCGTTATTTCGGACCGGTGGACGGACATGATCTGGACTCCCTGGTCAGGATATTTACCAATATAAAATATATCAAAGATCCCATCCTGCTCCATGTATTAACCACCAAGGGGAAAGGCTATCGTCCGGCGGAAGAAAATCCTGTGGCTTTCCACGGTCCGGGGGCGTTTGAGATCGCGACCGGCCGGCCCATTGCTCCCAAAAAGTCACTCTCCTATTCCAGTCTCTTCGGTGAGGCTCTGATCAAGCTGGCCGAGCAGGACGGGGATATAATCGCTATAACCGCAGCGATGGCTTCCGGCACCGGATTAACCGCCTTCGCGAAGAAATTCCCCGACCGCTTCTTTGATGTGGGTATCGCGGAAGGTCATGCCCTCACCTTCGCGGCGGGCGCGGCCGCCCGCGGCTTGAAACCGGTGGTGGCGATCTACTCGACTTTCCTGCAGCGGGGGATCGATCAGATTATCCACGATATCTGCCTGCAGAGTCTTCCGGTGGTAATCGCGGTGGATCGGGCCGGCCTGGTGGGGGAAGACGGCCCTACCCACCACGGGGTCTTTGATATTTCCCTGCTTCGGTCTATCCCCAATCTGATTATTATGCAGCCCAAAGACGGGCGAGAGCTGCCGGGGCTTCTGGCGCTCGCGCTTTCTCATGCCGGCCCGGCGGTCTTAAGATATCCCCGGGGCGAGACGGGGTTGCAGAAGATAGATGAGACGATTGCCCCTATTGAGCTGGGGAAGAGTGAGCTGATCCGGGATGGCCGTGACGGTGAGATATGGGCGATTGGGGGGATGGTCGGGATAGCCGAAGAGGCCGCTGACCTTCTGAAATTACGGGGCCGGGAATTTGGTGTGGTTAACGCGAGATTTATCAAGCCGCTCGACCGGGATCGGCTGCTGGGGGCGGCCCGATCGGGGAAAAAGATCGTGACACTCTCCGAGGATGCTCTGGCCGGAGGTTTTGGATCCGCGGTCTGGGAGTGTCTGGATGAGGCCGGGATGGGAGACGCCATCCTGCTCCGGATCGGCATCCAGGATCAATTCGTTCAGCATGGCTCGATCAGTCGCCTGAGAGAAGACTGCGGACTTACACCCGAAGCGGTGGCGGAAAAGATAGAGAAGAGTATGAACATAGGTTCATAAACTAAAAGAATTAAGCAGGACGATTAAAAGATGAAATTAAGACAGGACGATTGCAGTCAGGACGATTAAAAAGCAAAGGAATTAAAGGCAGAATGATTTAGGGCAGAATGATTAAAGGCAAAAGAGTTTAAGGCAGAATAACAAGTAACATTTTGTTTTTAATATTTTTTTAATAAAGATATGAGGCGAGGTTAATCATTCTGCCCCAAATCATTCTGACTTCAAAAGGCCGAGGTAGGGGGTGAATCGTCCTGTCAAAAAAGGGTCAGAAGTGAAGGAATCATTTAACCGGAAAAAGTGATAACTTTAACCTAAATTGAGCGATTCTATGCGGCGAACTGCACCAATCTTATGGGCTGCAATCTGTTGCAAAAATACTCGTTCGCATTTATTAATGCGTCTGCGTTTTTTGCAACAGATGCAGCCTCATAATCTTAGCACATTTCATCCGCAATAATCGCTCAACTTAGGTTTAAATCATGACGTGACAATTTATGAAGATACGGCTTGATTTACTCCTGGTTGAACGGGGATTATTGCTGAGCCAGGAGAAGGCGCGGCGGGTGATCCTGGCCGGATTGGTCTCTATCGGAGACCAGCGGGTCGATAAGCCGGGTAAACAATATCCGGCTGATGCTGATATCAGGCTGAAAGAACTGCCGCGTTTTGTGGGGAGGGGAGGGGAGAAGCTTCAGGGAGCGCTTGACTATTTCGAACCGGATCTATCGGGAAGAGTAGCTCTGGATGTAGGTTCCTCGACCGGCGGTTTTACCGACTGTCTCCTCCAGGCGGGAGTTGTCAGAGTATATTGTGTTGATGTAGGGAAAGGCCAATTGGCCTGGAAGCTTCGTCAGGATCCGCGGGTGGTGGTGCAGGAGGGGTTTAACGCGCGGTATTTAAGAAGAGATGATCTGCCGGAGCAGCCGGATATTATTACAATTGATGTTGCCTTCATCTCTTTGAAGAAAATTTTACCGGCCTGTATCGGACTTCTGAATCCGGATGGTTGGATTCTGGCTCTGATCAAGCCTCAGTTTGAAGCCGAACGGAGTGAGATTGAACGAGGCGGTGTAGTCCGGGATCCGGCGGTGCATGAGAGAGTGATAGAAGAGATAGAAGAATTTTCCAGGAGTAAAGGCTTGACCGTTATCGGAGTAACGAAATCGGTCCTCACCGGTCCAGCCGGGAATAAAGAATTTTTTATTTTACTGCATCGGAACAATTCATCTAAGGAAAGCAGGAAGGCAGGAGAGTGAGTATTTGGATTCTCCTGATTTCCTGCATTCCTAAGAGGAAAAATTGCCCGAGCGAAGCAACGGCTAAGGTATGTAATTTGAGCAGGTAACAGAAGTGAGCAAATTGTTGTGAAAGTTGTTGGCATAGTAGCAAATCTGGATAAGCGGAACGCGGTAGATCAGGCGGAGAGGATCGCGGAGATGATCAGGGAAGGGGGGGGGGATGTCTTATACGAGGATGGTCTGGCGGATCTCCTCAGCAGTTCCTGCCCGCGATTCTCTCTGGAGGGGATCAGCCGTGAGATTGAAGCTATTGTGGTTCTGGGTGGAGATGGGACCATGATCAGGACCTTCCGGAGATTGGCCCGGAAGGAGATCCCGTTACTGGGGGTAAATCTCGGAGGGTTGGGTTTCTTAACCGAGGTCCGACAGGATAGGGCCGGAGATGCTCTCTCCGACCTGATCGGGGATAGACTGCAACTCCAGAAGAGGAATACTCTGGAGGGCTTCTGCCGTCGGGACGGTAAAGATAAGGAGTTCTTTTCCGCGCTGAACGATGTCGTGATCGGTAAAGGCGGTCTGGCCCGGGTCATTCAGATGGAGGCGTTTGTGGATGATCAGTATCTTACCTCCTATATGGCCGATGGGATCATTATAGCGACTCCAACCGGATCAACCGCCTATTCTCTCTCCGCCCAGGGGCCTATCATCAGCCCGGAGACTGATGTATTCCTCTTAAACCCGATCTGTCCTCATACTCTGACCAACCGCCCGATTATCATCGACGGGAAAAGATCTATCCGAATCAAGATGATCACCGCCCCGGAAGGAACCTGTCTGACCGTTGACGGTCAGATTGGTCTGCCCTTAAAGGAGGGAGATGAAGTAATCGTACGAAAAGGGAGTAATGAACTCCATCTTCTGACTGCTCCGGGTATGAGTTTCTATGGCATTCTCCGGAGCAAATTAAACTGGGGGGGGAGGACACACTATTAAAATAAGTTAGTAAGTGCCTAAAGTGCGCTAAAGTGCCTAAAGTTAAAAGACTCGCCTCTCTAACGGTGCGGGGCCTTAGTAAGCTTTCAGTAAACCCCATCGCCTCGTGCTTATAGCGATGTAGTTGTAGCCGCGGTCGTTGACCGCGGATGATAGGGGCCGCGGTCAACGACCGTGGCTACAGTGCCCGAGGGCAATGCGGTAAATTAGTATGAAGCATAAGATAACGGGTTTCACTGAAAGCTTACGGGCCTTAAATTGGTTAATTTCTAAATCCTGAAGTAGTAAATTAGCGCACTTCGTTATTGATAAAATAATTTCACTAGATCGGAAGAGCACACGTCTGAACTCCAGTCACACTGATATATCTCGTATGCCGTCTTCTGCTTGAAAAAAAAAATAAAAAAAATACTTCAATAATCACTCTTTACTTTCTCATATAGTGACTCGAGCGTCTGTTCCATTCCTCCCCCTTCTACCCCTACC
>CAKZYZ010000092.1 GCA_937885075.1 uncultured bacterium
TTTTTTAATGCTACGGCGACCACCGAGATCTACACTCTTTCCCTACACGACGCTCTTCCGATCTGATTATGAAAAAATGCCTGAAATTTTGGGAGAAGGATTAGATTTAAAAACACTATACCCAGAAAGAAATACATTTCATATTGTTGAGGTAATGGCAATGCTAAAATCAGCTGTTTTTTACTACGGAGCTATAAAAGATTTTGATCAAGCAGAAATTCGTTTAGAAATGATGGAAGAATTAGATTATGATTCGCTAGATTATGAGCAAGCATCTAATCAGTTGATTTCCGACAGGATGCGATTGGGATTAAAATTATTTGCTGAGGAAGAAAAGAGTAAAATAAGAGTAAAAATGGAAGATCAGACAGTAACTACAAAAACCGAAACACCTAGATTTCATCATCCTGAAATAGAGTTATTATATCATAATGATTTAACTATAAGTTCTGAAAATATAGCGTTAATTTTAAACTTACCACGATTATACCTGGCCGTACTGCTATAATCAACGGGGAAATTATCAAAATTGGAGAGGAGTTTGAAGGTTATAGGCTGATCAAAGTTGAAAACTACCGAATAACACTGGAAAAAGCCGAGCAGTCATATATACTTAATATGCCCGAGGATTAACATTATGAAAAAAATTACGACTATATCGTTATTTGGAACGGTTCTTCTCATCTTTATCTTCCTCCTGGTTGCCGGATTATTCATACCGGGGGATATAAATGCCGGCACCGAGATGGATCAGAAGATTATTCTGGCCATGGAGAAGATTAAAGAAGAGATGAAAAATAGTGGAGAGCAGGATAATCTCACCATCAAAAAGAACGACGATGAAATAATGGTTATTCCGGTACTGGAGCCTGAATCAACCGGGATAGAGGGAGAAATTATTCCGGAGAATACTGCTCCCGCGGCTGGGGCTCCGGTGGTGAAAGAAGAAACCGCCCCTGATGTGGAGAAGATTTCGGTAGTGGAAGAAGTAACTGCGGCACTCCCCGTGACCACGCCGGGACCGGAAATAATTTCACTGAAGCAGCAGTTGGAGCAAAGGATTCCTCTGCATAGCAAAGATGGTGATATTCGAAAAGTATTGAGGAGTCTTGCACGGACTTACTCCTTTAATATGATCATTGCACCTGAAGTTCATGGGAAGGTTACGGTAGATTTAAATAATGTTAAAATTATCGACGCTCTAAAAACTATCCTTGTTGACCAGGGGCTGGGCTATAGAATAAATGGGAATATATTGAGGGTAACTTCTCTCGAAAAGATACAGGCAGAAGAAGAAAAAGAAACACAAATGGTCCAGCAGGCAGCTATTAAAGCTAAAAAGGCAGCTGATTTAAGAAAAGATCAGGAAGCAGCGGAACCCCTGGTGGTGAAGATCTTCAAGCTGAAGTATATTGACGCTAACGACGCTAAAGAGGCCATCAAGCCTATGATCAGTCCCAACCGTGGCAAGGTGATGGTTCTCCAGACCCAGCAGTACACCGGGTTTGAGTTTGAGGCGACCGAGAAGTTCGGCGTGAAGAACTCAAATAAAGCCGCCACCGAGTTTGTCAGGTCCCGTACTCTGATCGTCCAGGATATCCAGACTGTCCTGGACCGGATTGATACGGTAATCAGTAAGATAGACCAGAGACCGCCCCAGATAATGATTGATGCCAAGGTTCTGGAAGTTCCGGTCGATCAGGAGTTCCGTCTGGGGGTTAACTGGACCCAGGCGCTTAACCAGTGGAAGGTGGGGGCTAAGGATATCAAGGCGTCTTTTGACCGGAAGTTCACCAGTGAAAAAGTCAGTAAAGACGAAAACAGCCGGAGGTGGGGTGAGGATAATACAAATTATAATGAGAACTTTAATAAAAGGGATATTAACGATGGGACCTCGAACGGTAGTCTTTCTTACGCCGGTTCTTCCTTTCCGGGCTCCGATGATTCTAATGTAATCAGTATTCCGGGACTGATCGATTGGGGTATGATTGATCGGCCGGGTGGACCTTACCAGGAAAATACCAGCTGGCAGGCTGTGGTTAGCACTGACCTGGCCAAACGCGGTTATAACGCGACAGATTCGAGGAATATCTTTGACAATTATCTTAATGTCATCTCGGACACCCTGACCAATCTAACCACCTCGGGACAGGCCTACTCCGCGATTCTGGGAGCGGCGGATTTTCAGTTGATGCTGAGCGCGATGAAGACGGATTCCAATATCGTCATCCTTTCCAACCCCCGGATAATTGTCCATGAGAATTACGCGGCCAAGATATTTGTGGGCCAGAGGTATCCGATCCTGAAGACCGAGGTTGGCTCCGAAGGCGGGGGGTCGGTCGGAGGAACATCGGTGGATGAATGGAAGGAGATCGGGATCACCCTGAAGGTAATCCCGCAGGTGCGAGCCAGTGAAGAGGGAGAGACAGATCGCATCAATATGATTATCCACCCCGCGGTGAGCAAGCAGTCAGGATTTGCTTTTTCGGTGGATAATTCGGGGAACCAGGTCTATAGCAGTTATCCAATTATTGATATTCGAGAGGCGGATACTAATGTTACCATCCACAATGGAGATACCATAGTCATCGGGGGGTTAATTTCCAGCTATACCGTTGACGAGGAGGATAAGATTCCCCTATTAGGCGATATCCCCATTCTGGGCTACCTCTTCAAAGAAAAGCATACCGTGTTAAAGAAGACCAATCTATTAATCTTCATCACCGCCCGGATTGTCACGGAGGATACCGGACTATCCAGTTATGAGAAGATCATGCTGGAGAAGTCCCCTGCCGATGCTCTTGAGGATATACGGTATATTGAGAATGAAGATTTGCGGCCGAACCTCTATAAGAGTAAAAAGGATCTCGAAGATTTGAAATCGGAGGCGGAGAACGGGGCGGTAAGTGATGAGGAGAATGATGGGGATAAAGGCGGGGAAGAAGATTCCTCCCAGGAAGACAAAGAAAACAACCTCGGCAATTTTAAAGGCCGGCAGATAACTAAGGCTACAGAAAGGAGCCGGATCAGATGACGGCAATATTTATTTTAGTTGGTATTATCGCGCTCCTGGCAGGGATAATGTATCTGGTTGCCCCCGGGATGTTGATTAAATTAAGTGTTCTCTTTAACCAGATCGTATCAACCGATGACAAGACGATGAAGTATCGTATCTCGGTGGGAGTGGTCTTTGTTGTCATCGGGCTCTTCTTTCTCTTTATGGCATATTATATAGCCAACCTCCAGGTCGGATAAAGAACATAGCGCCTTCGGCGCAACCTCGTAGTGCAGGACTTCAGTCCTGCCCAACGAAGGCAGGACTGAAGTCCTGCACTACGAGCTTATTGAAATTCTGAAGCAGGAACTTAGCCATAGCCCCATTTTTGCCACTAAGACACAAAGAAAAGAATTAAAGGTTCAATAACCATGTCTCTTCTTATTC
>CAKZYZ010000093.1 GCA_937885075.1 uncultured bacterium
AAGTTCTTCCTCTGAAATGACCGCGTCTTTTTCTTTGCTTTCATCCTTCTTTGCTGTGGAGACCTGTTTTTCTTTTGTTGTTTTTTCCTCATTGCTCTTAAGAATCACAGGGTGATTGGGTGCTCGTGTGTCTTCCTTCACAGTTCGAATGATGATGAAACGCAAAATACTGTCATTTCCATCAAACTCTTCTTTAAACTTGTTGATCTCGCCAACAGGCAAATCGAACTTTATCCAGCCAAAATAACTTGTGTCGTACTTTTCACGCTTCCCTGCAACACTGCGAACAATCGTATAAGCAAGCCTCATCATTGCGGGAAACTTTTCGGTTATAAAAATAGCACCATGTTTCTCAAGAGCTTCTTTTATTTTCTGCACTTCCTCAGGCAAACGGTCGTCTCCAACCGTTGGAAGTACGTGATATCCGAGTTCATAAATCACCCGCTCATCAGCGGTTTCGTCTTGTTTCTTCTCAATTTCCATATTTTCACTCATAACAGTGGTAAAAGCCTACCACATTGAGCCATTTTCCACAATAGCCTTCGTAGCAGGACGCCTCTTCCTTTTTCGGGAATTTGCAGATTTCCTGCGCACTAAACGCCAAAAAGTTTGTGGGCATTTTTACACAGCTGTTCACGCACCTTCTCCGGATCATCCCCCCTTAATTCAGCAATTTTCTTATATACTTCTTTCACATAAACAGGCTCATTTCGCTTACCCCTGTATGGTACCGGTGTGAGGTATGTGGCGTCGGTTTCGGCATGCAACATTTCCAATGGCGCTTTTCTGATAATTTCATCATATTGGTTTGCATAAGTAATCACACCCGTTAATGACGTGGTGAATCTAATTTCCCAAAACTTTTTCGCAATTTCATATGTTCCTGTGAAGCAGTGGACATCGCCCCGTACTTTTGTATGCGTTTTGAGAATTGTGATAGCGTCTTCGTATGCGTCCACACAGTTTTTACTCGGTCTGATGTGAAGCATCAGTGGTTTCTTTATTTCGTTTGCAAGCTCTATTTGCCCGATAAACGCTTCTTCTTGTTTCTTTTTTTTTTTAATGATACGGCGACCACCGAGATCTACACTCTTTCCCTACACGACGCTCTTCCGATCTCCGGGACGGATGATCGAACTGGCGGCAACCAATGTCTCGAATTCCCGGCAACGGAGGCGCTTTAAGAGATTACGCATCACCGGAGACTCCACATAGAAGCAGCCGATCGTCCGGCCGTTAGAGATCAGCTCCCGGGTCGCCGCGTCAAGCGTGGGATCGATCACGTCAAAATCGATCTTGCCGCCGCCCTTTCCTACACCGCGGACCACATCATCCACCACCGCCAGCGCCCGCTGGCCCAGAATATCTATCTTGATCAGCCCCAACTCCTTCACACTGTACATATCGGGCTGGGTCACCACAACCCCCTTAGCCGCGCGAGTAAGAGCCAGGTAATTGGTGATCGGCTCTGGCGTGATCACTATCCCTCCGGGATGAACGGAGAGGTGACGAGGGATACCCTCCAGGCGGGAGGCTATCGCCATAATTTTACTGATCGCCGGATCTTCCCAGGGGATATCCCGGCACTCCGGCGCTTCCCGACGGATCTGATCCGGATCCCTCAGACTGGCAAAATAGGGGAGATTCCGGGTCAAGCGGCGCGCCTCAACTTCTCCCAGTCCCATCACCCGGGCGGTCTCTCTCAGTGCCGAGCGAGCTCGGAAACGAACCGTGGTGGAGAGCGTCGCTACCCGGTCGGATCCAAACCGCCGGTATATCCAGTTTACCACCTCATCGCGCCGGTTGGTGGGAAAGTCGAGATCGATATCCGGGGGATCCTTTCGCTTATCATTGAGAAATCGCTCGAAGTAGAGGTTGTACCGGAGCGGGTCCACCCCGGTGATACCAAGCAGATAGCAGACCAGGCTGTTGGCGGCCGACCCGCGCCCCAGAATCGGGATCCCCTCTCCTTTCGCGAAACCGACAATCTCTTCCACCAGAAGAAAGTAATCAGCCATCCCCAGCCGGGAGATGACCCCGAGTTCTTTATCCAGCCGCTGCTTCAGACCAATGCGACCAACGCCATATCGTTTTTTAATCCCTTCCCGGCAGAGCGAACGCAGTCGCCCCGAAGCGCTCTCTCCCGATGGGAGAGGATAAATAGGCAGGTGGAGGCGCCCCAACTCTAATTCAAGATTACACTCCTCCGCGATCCAGCGGGTGCTCGCGAAGACCTCCGGATACGCTCCCAGGCTATCCTCCATCTCCCGGATGTTTTTAAACCGGGCCTCTCGATGCGGAACCTCCAAGGGGTCTACATCCTTCCAGCCGGATCTGGTCCGAATACAGGCGAGGACCCGGGCCAGGGAGTAATCATCCGGAGATGCAAAATATAGATCATTCGCCATCGCCACCGGTATCTTCTTAGCCCGACCAAGCCGGAGGATCTCTTCCCGTTTCCGAACCCCCATAAATGAGGTCACTTCCAGTATAAAAAACAATGGAAGAACAGCGGGTATAAGGTCCCGGCAGTCAGTGAGAACAAAGAGGTCATCCCCGGCATCCCGGACCGCCTGAGAGAGGGAGAAATTCTCATCCAGCTGCCGGGCGGTAGTGAGTTCGCAGAGCCGTCTCCAGCCGATCCGGTTACGGGCCAGGAAGACGGCCCGGAGCGGATGGCGACGGATTCTCTTTGATCCACTCTCCGGAGAATTATCAACCTCCGTCAGTTCCACCCCCAGGATAGGCTTAACCCCCGCCTCCCGGCAGGCCAGATAGAACTCCACCGAACCGCAGACCCCATCCCGATCGGTCAGCGCCAGCGCCTCCATTCCCAGCTCCGCCGCACGGGAGGCGAGGTCTACGGGAGATGCTGTCCCCCGGAGGAACGAGTAGTAACTGTGACAATGGAGATGGGTGAATGCGAATGAGTGTTTTGGCATAGCAAAAATAACTATACCATAATTTATTATGGCAGCAAGGGGAAAGAAGTTATAAGTGCGCTAAAGTGCCTAAAGTTGAAAGTTGTTGCTTCACCTAGCTTTTTAGGCTTTAGGAGCCCACTAAAAGAAGCGAACCCATTGTTACATCACATTTGAATCAGAGTCACCGGCGGAATTGCCGGGGTCAACGACCCCAGCTACAGCGCGGACAAACCGGACAAAGTTGTAGCCGCGGTCGATGACCGCGGGAACCAGGACCGGGGTCAACGACCCCGGCTACAGCGCGGGTAAACCAAGCGAAGTTGAATCATGATGGACTTAGTTCAAAACTAAATTAGCGACCAACGGGAGCTAATTTATCTCTACAACCATCCCATCTTCACTCTTGATTATCTCGCCTTCAAACTCTCGGCCGCATTCTTTTACTATATCGACCTCATCGCAGGGGGGATAGAGATGGGTGAGAAGGACCTTCTTGACTCCGGCCAGACGGGCGATCCGGCCGACTTTAGACGGGTTGAGATGGGCGGGGAGATCGACCGCGTCCGGAAATGAACATTCGCTAATCAGGAGGTCCGCTCCCCGGGCCAGTTCGATCAGGGATTCGGAGTAGCCGGTATCTCCGGTATAGACAACCACCTTCCCACTATCGGCCTCCAGCCGGTAGGCGATACTCTCCGGATTATGTTTGACCGGTCCGGTCTGGATCTTCCAACCTTTCCCGGACCATTCATTCCCGGTGATCTCATGAACCAGAACACGATGGTCCTTCCCTTCCAGCCAACCGGGATAGATAGAATAAAACCCTCTGATCAAGTCAGAGAGGCCCTCCGGACCTCCGATCAGTATATCCCGTCTCCGGGGCTCCAGATCATACCAGGAGGCAAAGATGAAGTGGGCCAATCCCAGGGTATGATCGGGATGGAAATGCGTAATAAGAATCCGGTCGATCTCCTGATGGCGGTATCCGGCAGCCAGGAGTCCCCGCAAGATATCGGGGCCGCAGTCAAAGAGAAGTTTTTCTACTCCAGCCTCAATCACCAGACCAGGCGACCTCCGCCGGAGAGACGGCATCGATACCCCGGAACCTATTATAGTAATTTTCATAAGAGAAGTGCCTAAAGTGCGCTAAAGTGCCTAAAGTTGAAAGTTGTCGCTTTCGACGGGTTTTTCCGGACTTAGAATCCATTTCAACCAAGTGCCGGAAGCGAACTAACTAAGAAATATCGATTTTGTAAGCGGAATGATTGAATGGTTGTATGGTTGAATGAATACTATATTATTTTTCCTCAGGCAAAATAAAATTTCCTGCGAGCAGTTCGGCCAGGGCCTGAAGAGACGGAGCGGTATATCCTCGGGTGATGATGATTGTCCGGGCCCGGGGGAATAGCTCCGCGTCACGAGGGTCCCGCGTCACCACCAGAATGGCATCAGGGCGGCGAGCCAAGATCGGAAGAGCACACGTCTGAACTCCAGTCACACTGATATATCTCG
>CAKZYZ010000094.1 GCA_937885075.1 uncultured bacterium
AATACCTGGACGAGTTTTGTTATCGATTTAATCGGAGGCGCCGTGAGGCTGAATTATTTGATCGATTGTTGCTTGCTTGTGCGACTGCGCCTCCTCTAACTTATGATGAGCTAACCCGATAGTCATATTTTAAAATAAGGTCATGAGCAAGTTTCTCCGCGACAGTTCAATCACAATCGGAAGCCAGATCCTTCGTCTCGCGTTCGGCCTGGTAACATCAATTATAATCGCCCGTATCCTGGGACCGGAGGGGAGGGGAGTCTATGCCATCTGCATCCTTCTCCCATTTATCATAGTTACCTTTGCCAACCTGGGGATTGTTCCGGCGACGGCGTATTTACTGGCCTCCCGTCGATTCCCCCCCCGGCAGGTCCTGGGGGGGAATATTCTTCTCTCCGCCGCGCTGAGTATGATCGGAATGGCGGCTGGGTATTTTGTCGTCTTTCGATTCGGATCACTATTATTTCCGTCCATTGATACAGGATTTCTTATCTTTTCTCTTCTCCTGATTCCCGCCCACATCTTTTTCCGGCACATCCAGGCTGTTCCCCTGGGCTTACAAAACTTTAGATATTTTAATCTGGCTGCGGTCGCCAGTTCAATACTGTTCCTGGTCATGACGGTAACGGCCCTCGTCTTTTTGCGGATGAATATTTGGGGGGCGTTGACGGCTAATATGCTGGCCTGGCTGATCTCTTCAATTCTAATCTACCGGTGGACCGGAAGATTGACGGGGGGATCGACTTTCCGGGAGAACGGTCCCTATCTTCGGGCCGCGCTCAAATACGGTATTCAGGTTCATCTTGGCAACATCTTCATCTTTCTGAGCTATCGCGTCGACCTTCTGCTGATAAACTTATTCCTTGATCCTCTGGCGGTAGGCTATTATTCCATCGGGGTTGTGGTGGCAGAGCAGCTCTGGATGGTTTCCAGCGCCGCCAGTCTGGTTCTCTTTCCCCGGATTGCAGCTGAATCGGATGGGGAAAGCAGAAATGAGTTAACGCCCGTTGTCGCCCGTGCGGTCTTCCTGATAACTATTGCCGCCTCTATCATCCTCTACGCGGCAAGTAATTGGCTGGTAGTGGTTCTCTATTCAGCTCGGTACCTACCGTCTGTCCGGCCTCTCCAGATCCTGCTGCCGGGGATCATCGCGTTAAGTGTTTACCGAGTCATTGCTAACGATATCGCGGCCCGCGGGAGACCGATACTCAACACCTATACCGCCCTGGGCGCACTGGCGATAAACATCGTTCTCAACCTGATCTGGATACCGGAATACAGAATCTCCGGCGCGGCCGGCGCCTCGACCGTTTCTTACATAACTACCCTTATCGCCGGGCTGATCCTCTACCGCCGGATTTCCGGGAATCCCTGGACCAGCGTCCTCCTTCCCCGACGAGAAGATTGGTCCCGGTATCGAAGAATCCTGATCAGTTTAACTAAACTCCGGAGGTGCACTTAGCTGAATAAATTACCCTGGCCGGTAGAGTGGTCTTCTAGTCGGAGAGATACGCGGCGGGTACATATGAAGATATATAGGTACAGAAAGCTCCTGCCCCTATCTGTAGCTTAAAGTCAGTATATCTCACGAAGTGATCATCCCCACTGAACATATATAACTGGATACGGTCTCCCGGGGAGAGTCCGCTGATATCTTCTGTAAATGTTTCTGTAGCAAAAGTATATCTTGCAATTCCAGAGGGAGAGTTGTTTTTATAGATCTGTCCATAGGCCGCTATACCAGCACTGTTAGCATGTAATGTAAATACAACCCGTATTGCTCCCCCCTGCCCGAGCATGAATTCCGCTACTTTACCGGGGTAGTTTTTACTTGTCCCACCGTAACGGCTAATCCCTAGAATTATTTCACCGGGCACAAAGCGGCCAACCATGGGCCCCTGTACATCCAATGGGTATTCTGGCTCGGTTACACCGATTCCGACATTTACATCTGTTGTTACATACCCGGTACCATCAGTCCAGGAGCTTGTTCCCGATGGGCCTTGTTCTCCTTGTGGTCCGGTAGTACCCTGAACGCCCTGAGGGCCAGTTTCACCGGTGTCACCTTTGGCTCCGGTAGTACCCTGAACGCCTTGAGCGCCAGTTTCACCGGTGTCACCTTTGGCTCCGGTAGTACCCTGAACGCCTTGAGCGCCAGTTTCACCAGTATCGCCTTTGGGCCCCTTAATACCACCTCCGCCGGCATATATTGGCTCATCATCAACCCCACCGAAATATGTCCGGGTTACGCCTTGTATTGCCCAGATACCGCTGGAAGGACGAAATATTCCGATCTCGCTGGTCCCGTCACCGTTGTAATCTCCGGGGATGGTCTCATCGCCTAATCCCCCGAAATAAGCCCGAGTTATTCCTCGGATAGCCCACATGCCTGCGTTGGGTCGGAAGATTCCGATATCATTGGTACCATCTCCATTAAAGTCAGCCGCCGGCGAAATCAGACCCCAACTCAATCCAAACAATGCAATCAAAATTATTGCTAATTTTTTCATTTTCTCTCCTCCTCCATATGGGCGACATCTTTTTACAGAACTCTTCTATAAATGCTATTATATAATATAATAATAATTGGCAAAGATCAAGAAATTATTCAATTAATTTATATTATTATTTTCTTACTTCATCGTAAATGCTTGATTATGTTTTTGCAATGATCCCCTCTAAGAAAAATCAATTAATAATACTAATTCTACTGATTATAATCACGGTAATTAATGGGATCATATATATAATCATTATACCTCCCTGGCAATCCCCGGACGAACCAACCCATTTTGAGTATGTTCAGCTTATTGCCGACTCAAAAAAAATATCAGGTTCGGTAACTCCGAACTTCTTTTTGCAAGAACAGATAATTTCTTCAATGGATCATTACCATTTCTGGAAGTATCTGGGGTGGCCCCGTCCGAAACCGTTGCCAGTGAAATTTGAGGATACCCCATTTCTCCGCTTGGTTCGAGCTCATACCCAGATCGGGATAAAACCTCCCCTTTATTATTTCATATCATCTTTACTGTTGAGAATATGTCCACAGAATTCCATCATATTTAAGCTCTATCTTCTCCGAAGTTTCTCCCTGTTATTGACTATTGTAACGGTCATCCTGATTTATTTAACTGCTCGCCTAATATTTCCGGAAGATATATATTTCCCATTAGCTGCGGCCGCCTTTGCCGCATTTTTGCCGGAGTTTATCCTGATCGGTACGTCTGTCAGTCTTGATCCTATGGCGAATTTAATGAGTTCCCTCTTTATCTATCTAATGATAAAGCTGCAATTAAGAGGACTGAGATTCCATTTATTAGCAGTAATTGTCCTGGTTCTCATAGTGAGTGCCTTCGTTACCTATAAATGCCTGACTCTGGTGCCTATATTTATACTGGGAATATGTGTTTATTTATCCTTCTCGCCAGAGGCGCCAAGAAAATGGGTCCGGATTGTATTGACCATCACCTGTCTTCTCTTTGTCTGTGTTATTGGCTACTCTTTTCTGGTCTGGTCAAATCCTCGCATAGCACAGATTTTTATATTTAAGGCATCTGACTTACATTCCAAATTTCTCAGTCTCTTGAGTGGGGATTTACATTTGGCCACCTACTATTATCCCTGGTTTCACAATGAGGTCTTTAAATCATTCTGGATAAAATTCGGTTGGGCGATGTATTCAGTAAATCCTGTCTATTATTTAATCCTCAAAGTTGTCTCTATAATATCGCTTATAGGCGTGCTTATATTTTTAATAAAGATGTTGATAATAAAAAGTTGCGTCTCTTCCGCGGTCAGACGTTCAATCTTAACCCTTATAATATCGGGTGCAATAGCCGTGATAGTATATTATTGGTATTGGGGATTAGGGGCCAGGCAGGTAACGGCCCAAGGGCGGCATTTATTTGTAAGTCTACCAGCCTGGGCCATCTTATTTGTTCTGGGGCTGAGAGAACTATCTCCGGAAAAATATAGAGTTACTCTATATTTCCTTTTGTTAATCTGCTTTATCTTGTTTGATATAGTTTCCATATTCGGATATATGATACCCGTATTTCACAGTTAAGAATAAACTTTCACCAGGGAGGTGAATTATGAAGAGAGTGCTGACTATGATTGCAGTACTGGCTTTAGCCGCATCCATCCCGGTCGGGTTTAGCGCCGACAGATCGGAAGAGCACA
>CAKZYZ010000095.1 GCA_937885075.1 uncultured bacterium
GAGATGAGAAGGCAGCTGACGAAGCCGAACAATGCAAAGCAAAACTCGTACGACTGAAAGCCGAGGACACCATACGTGTTATATCGGTGTGCCTGGAGTTCAGACTGGTGCTCTTTTTTTTTTCAAGCAGAAGACGGCATACGAGATATATCAGTGTGACTGGAGTTCAGACGTGTGCTCTTCCGATCTCCAGTACCGATAACTCCGGTCTGTTATCCGTCCTTCTTCCCCCATTCGAAGAGAAGTTTGATATGAAGGTGGACGTTATCGCGGTGGGGACCGGCGCGGCTCTGAAACTGGGAGAGAACGGTGATGCCGACGTGCTTCTGGTCCACGCGCCCTCGCGCGAGGAGTCCTTTGTCTATGCGGGATTCGGTGTCAACCGCCGGAATGTGATGTATAATGATTTTGTTATTATCGGCCCGAAAGATGATCCGGCCGGAATTAGAGGTGATAGAGATGCGGGCAACGCCCTGGCTAAAATCGATCGGACGGGGGCGATATTTATATCCCGGGGGGATGACTCAGGGACCCATATAAAAGAGCAGTCCATCTGGAGGGTTTCGGGAGTTCCGCTGAAAGAAGTAAAGAAGATGGTCGGTAAAAAAGGAAAGGACCGGGAGGTGCAATATGTCGGTCCGGAGGGGGACTGGTATCTCTCGATCGGGCAGGGGATGGGGGCCGCTCTGATGATGGCTGATGAAAAAAGAGCATATACTCTCGCTGACCGGGGAACATATCTCGCCTATAAGGATAAATTGGATCTTGAGATTCTCTCCCAGGGTGATAAGCGTCTTCATAACCCATACGGAATTATCGCGGTAAATCCGGAGCGCTTCCCGGAGATAAACTATTTTGGAGCAATGGAACTGATCGCCTGGATGACCTCGGTCGAAGGTCAGAAGATCATAGGTGATTTCCGTATAACCGGTGAGGTGCTCTTCCATCCGACCGCTGTGATGGGGAGCAAGGAATAGCAGGGGGGAGGAGGGAGGCTTAAAGGATGAACGTTCAACGCTCAACGTTCAACTCTCAACTTTCAACAGCCGGCTTCGAACCGAGCTGCATCCGACGGATCCGCCTGATCAGACCGATCCGTCCGATTATTGAAATCAGTTAACTTAAAAGAAGCCGAGGCGAGGCAACTTCGACATTCGGAGTTCGGAGTTCGATATTCGCCTTTAATTGGGGCCGAGGTAGGGGGAGAAGAAAGTTGACAGTTGATGGTTGACGGAGAAGAAGCAAACAAAGTCGGCATCAATTTTTTATCAGTTTTCAAATTCGTGTAATTCGCGTAATTCGTAGTTCTAAAAAGTGGCCGAGATCAATTGGAGATAATAAGTGGATTACATCATCAACGGTATAACAGGAGCCTTCCAGCTCATCATTCACGCCAACCCGGAACTCCTTCGGATTGTGGGGGTCTCCCTCCGGGTATCGGGAACAGCTCTATTCTTTGCCGCTATTGTCGGGGTGGCGATCGGGTTCCGGGTCGGTACGGGAACTTTCCGGGGGAAGAAGGCGATCGTCATTTTACTTAATACTTTAATGGCCCTTCCCACTGTGGTGGTCGGATTGGTCGGCTATTCCTTCCTCTCCCGCCGGGGACTGCTGGGTGACTGGGGACTGCTCTACACTCCTTATGCTATGATGATCGGGCAGTTTGTCCTCGCGACGCCGATTATTGCCTCTCTCACCCTGGCCGCGGTCCAGGCCATGGACCGGAGGGTCTCCCTGACCGCCCGCACTCTTGGTGCTTCTGAGCCTCAGAGGAACTGGAAGATCCTGGCTGAAGCCCGGTTCGCGGTTATGGCTGCGGTGATCACCGGATTCGGCCGGATCTTCGCGGAGATCGGGGTCTCCTCCATGCTGGGAGGGAATATTCAGGGTTACACCCGAAATATTACCACTGCCATCGCCTATGAGACCGGTAAGGGTGAGTTCGCCCTGGGAATCGCCCTGGGGATTATCCTGCTGGTTATCGCCCTGGGGATCAACGCGCTATTTCAGATCCGCCAATAAAACTAGCGGCTTCGCCGCTATTTTTATGTTTTGAACAATGATCAATATACGAGATTTAAAATTCAGTTATCCCGGTGGTTTCGCGCTCGATATCCCCGAGATTTCTCTCTCGGAGGGAAAGATATATCTCCTCACCGGACCCAACGGCTCCGGGAAGACCACCCTGCTGGAGATACTGGCGTTGCTCTTACCAGCTGCTTACCGGGAGTTTCTCTACCGGGGGGGGCCTCTGCCGGACTCCGAGCGTGACCTTCTCGCGATCCGCCGGAAGATGACATTGATGGAGCAGAACCCCTACCTCTTCCGGACGACGGTAGGGGAGAATCTCGCTTATGGATTGAGCATCCGCCGGATTGGAAAACAGGAGATCGGGGAACGGGTTGATTTTATCCTCAAACTTCTCGGGCTCCAGGATTTTCGGGGCCGAAAAGTTGGAGAGCTCTCCGGGGGAGAGAAGCAGAAGGTAGCCCTGGCCCGGGCCCTTCTCCTTCGGCCGGAAGTGCTTCTCCTGGACGAGCCGACCGCGAACGTCGATCGGGCTAGTGTTGAGTTTATTGAAGAGAAGATCAAAGAGTATCATCGGGAGCGGAAGGGGATAGTTATCTGGGCCACCCATAACCGGGAGCAGGCCTATCGGGTCGGAGATGAGATGCTCTGCCTCCTGGAGGGGAAGCTGGTTCCCGGAACAATCGACAACCTCTACTTCGGAGAGGTCCGGCAGGATGGAGGCGAGACCTATTTCTTCTTCAAACCTGAATTAAAAGCATCTGTCCCCGCCCGGAAACCCGGCCCGGCCCGGCTGATCATCCAGCCGGAAGAGATCATCGTCTCTCTCTCCCCGCTTGCTTCCAGCGCCCGCAACTCATTTTCCGGGCGGGTAGTCAGGATTGAGGAGTTAGGCCGCGGGGTCTCGATCAGCGTTGATATCGGGGTTCCCATGCAGGCCTTCATCACCAGGGCTTCCTACACCGAACTTGGCCTGAAGCTGGGTGGCCGCGTCTATCTTACCTTCAAGGCCACAGCCGTCTCCGTCGTTTAATTTTATAGAATCATCCAGTATTTTCTTCTGGGGGAAAGGAGCCTTCCTCAGCGAACAACTCGGGTTATCGCAAGCGGCACATCCTCTCGCTCCTATCTTCTTCAGTATAAGTAAGCCAAGAACGAATAAGGCCAGTATCAAAATACAGATCAATAGGATCATCTTATAACCATGGATTGAAGATGATGGCCGTGGTTGGCGTAGCGTGTTCTATATCGCGGGTTACCAATGTCAGGCCATGCGTCAGGGCGGTGGCGGCAAGAAGCCCGTCAATAACCGGTACTTTTTCCCCTTTCCGCTCCGCCTCACCGGAGAGGCTGCCCCATCGATCCGCTACATCCCCATCCACCGGCAGTATCCGGTCCTGGAATCTTTTCCGCAGATCCAGATCAATCCAATTCCGGAGTTGTCGCCGAAGCGGTCCGTCGGGGATTTTAAATATCCCCTTCTCCAGCTCTCCCAGAGTTAGAATACTTAGAAAGAGCGATCTCTCCTCCTGCTCCGAAAGCCACCCTATTACCCGGGGCTCGGGTTTTTTTCTGAGCAGTTCGGAGATAACGCAGGTATCCAGGAGATATTTCACAGTGTAACCTCCCGCCCATAGTCCTCCCGCTCAAATTGCAGACCAAGACCAACCAGAGGGGAAGAACGGAAGAAATCCACCAAATTCCCATCCGAGGCGGCGAGTTCCTGGTAATCACTCATTGAAAGCAAGACGGCCGTCTCATCACCCCGGCGGGTTATGACCTGAGGGCCATCTTGAATAGCGAGATTGACCACTTCACTGAACCGATTTTTTGCGTCCTGTAATGCCCATATTTTTCTCATTTCAACCTCCGGTATAAAAGACTATTTTAAATATTCTGTCTAGCCTGTCTAGGTCATAATAAATCTATCATATTTCCAGTGGATGTCAAATATATTTCCTAAAAGGGATTTTCCCTATAAGAAATATATATAGTCGGATGGAGATCATTTAATTTAGGACAATTACTCCTTTTATGGGAACCATCGATGCCCCTATGCCGGCATGCGATAACGCAAGAGGCAGCCAACGCCGCCGAAACGCATCAAGACGTCATTATGATCCACGATCTCAACCCGGCAGCCGGACCGTTCGGCCATTCTCACCATCTCTTCTTTAACGTTGAGGTCTCTCAGCTCTTCACTTCCACATTCAGGACAGATGTTATGAAGAGCGCGATTGAGGCTAATCGCCTTGCAGGCCTCGCACATCCAGCCCGGACCAGGATCGTAGGACTTGTCCAGTACCAACATATCCGCTTGGCCCCACTTCAGCGTGTTAAGAGTGGCGACAGTACCGATAACCGCGAGACCGTGGGTGTTGATCTGCCTATGCAGTCTTTCAACCACCGTCTGTGATTCCAATTTAATCCTCTCCACAAAAGACACCAGCGCGGCGGAAACGACATCAGTGAGCCGATCCCTTTCGGAAGCGACAACTATATCAACCAATTTGGAGGCCAGATGCTTGGGCAATACGTTCCTCACCCGGGAGGTCATCCGCTGATCTCCGGCCAGAATCAAATGAGTGTATCCTCTTGCTGAAATAAGCCTGCCGAGGATATTAATCTTGTCCGTGATGAACTGCTTCTCCAATTCCTTTCGGTGGTGCTGGTAATGCTCCCTTGTCCAGACGCGATTTGTCTGCTCGTGTAATTCCGGGTGCTCCTCCCATATCTCGGTTACATCTCCCAGATTAACTTCCATTATGCAGGCTCTCTCCCGGGTGGAGAACAAGATTACAAAACGGGGATAGGTATCCTTGAGTTCGACCAGATGGTAGATATTAGGCGCGGAGTCCACTCCAAACCAATTGGGCAATGGCACCCGGAATTGGAGCGACCGGAAAAAAGGCTGATCGCCGCCGCGCGAAAAGATCGCCGCCCCTTTCGCGTCGGGGAGAAGTTTAGTGGCAATAAAAGTTTCAATCCGGCTCAGGGCCTCCTCGAAATAGCGCCTGGTGTCCCTATCCAGGCTTTTTCGCAGCAGACCGATCCGTTCATCCAGAGCCTTGCGATATCCGGATACTCCCGACTCCAGGTTGAGGTAACAACTGATAACCGGAGCTTCCGTCTCTCCCAGAGTCACCAACGCGCGAATATGTTTCCGCAAATTTTTCATTTCCATGAGATTAACCTCCCTGTCTTAAATTTTTTCCCGCGATGAGCGGGATATCGACCACCGGTTCGATACCGGCATCCTTCAGTTGATCCCGCAATTGCTCAACCGCTATCTCCAGGTCGGAGACCTTCACCACCCGCAAGGACATCGCTTCAACCATGTGCTTCAGTTCGGAGGTGCGCTGATCCACCATCTCCTCCAGGTGTTCTTTATGGAGTTTCAACTCTTCTTCCGCCCGGCGGCGCTCGTTGATGGAGCGGATAAGTTTAAATAGCGCGAAGAAACCCACGACAATAATCACCAGGGTCTCCTCGATGGCTTCCAACCAATTAGGCGAAGTCTTCGGCCCTCCTAAAAGAACGGGAAGATCGATAATTTCATCCAGCCAGACGATAACACAGAGAAAAACAAATGCGATAACCACAGGCAGCCAGATTCGCTTCTCCGTCGTTTTTGTTTTATCTTCCTCTTTGATTTTCATTTTTTCACCCAGATGGTTTTAGCCGTGACGCAGACGTATCCTCCGTCAAGATCTTTTATCGTATGAGTAAAAACGTTATCGGTCTCTCCGTGCCCGGTTAACGATTCTATTGTATGTCCGTAGGCCGTCTCTCTAATGAAGCGTCCATCTATTGAATACATATAATAATCTTTTAATATCCCGGCGGGGATTGTCTCCAGAAGCCATTCCAGATACTTAATATTATTAACGTGCCGGTTGGAATCCATATCGAAGAGACGCACCATGAATTTTTTGCGATATTTTATCTCCTCAACGGCTTTAATTTTTTGATGGATATCATAATCTATGCTTTTCTCCGGATTGCATGACCACTTTTCCCGGATATCGTTATAAATTTTTATCGGACGTCTTCTATTGATGTCAAAAAATAACCATAAGCCTCTGGCTCTCCCTATAATTTTTCTCCGGTCGTCAAAAATCAAGTTTTCCCGGTAGCCTCTTATTCCTTTATATTTCGACAACCAGGTTCTCACTGTAACTTTTTCTCCGTATACGGGGTATCGATCTATCTGCATGTAGCCCGAAAGCAATACCCAGCCAATCTTCTCTCTTAACAAATCATATAACCCGTAATTGATTGACTGGCAGTGGTCGGCGGCGGTTTCTTCCAGCATTGTCAACATGGTGACGGGAGATGCTTCTCCAAATTGGCTCATCTCAAAATATCTGAGTTTAAATTGTCTTTCGAAGATGATATTTTTCATGAGGTTCATTTATATAGCTACAAGGATTGGAAACTAAGGTGAATCTCATCGGAGATCTCCATCTTATTTGGTTGCCCCTTTTCTCTCGGTTAAAAGAACAATATTTTTCAACTCTTCGATATTTTTTGCCCGGGACCATCTCTGATGGAACTCGGGATCTTGAATAGTTTCCGCGATAGCGGCCAGTAACTTCAGGTGTAGAATCCGCTCCCCGGGGAAGCCCAGCAGAATAAATATAATATGCACCACCTCGTCCCGGGGAAATATAACGCCGGCTTTAGCTCTCACCAGGAGCATCGTATCAGAATCACCGCCTTCAATTATAATGTGAGGGATGGCCAACCCTTTTCCCAGGGCAGTGCTGGATTCTTTCTCCCGCTCTACAAACTTTTCAAATATCTCCCGGGGGCTAATATCCAGCTCTTCTCCTAAAATATCCGATACTTCGTGGAAGAAATCCTCCATCTTAACCGGACCCTCAATATCCAGAACTTTGCTATTCTCGACCAGCGTGTAAAATCTGTCTTTGATGAGACCATCTCGCTCAACTACAATATCCCGCAATTCAGTTAGTAAATTATCCGAAATCAGCTCTCTGTCTTTGGAGACCAGTTCCTCCAGGAGATGAATCAGTGCCGAATCCTGTCTGGATCTTTTCTGCCCGTAGATTTTAAACCAGATAACCCCCAGGGCAATGAAGATGGTGGTGAGGAAGACAACGAACGACCCCATCTCGATCAGAAGGAAGAGGCCTCCCAGTATTCCCAGAACCTGCAGGTAGGGATAGAACGGAGCCCGAAATTTTGGCCGGTAACTTATGATCTTACTCTCCCGGAATAAAATTAAGGACAGATTCGCGAAGATATAGAGCAAGATCAGAATACTGGAGGCAACTTTGACCAGCAATTCCAGCCTTAAGAATAGCACGGCCAATAGAATGAAGAGACCGGTAAAGAGAACCGCGACATAGGGGGTTTTAAACCGGGGGCTTATTTTTTGGAAAGCGGCGGGCAGAAGTTTATCCCGGCTCATCCCCAGGGGATAGCGGGAGGCGGTCATAATCCCCGAGTTGGCGGTAGAGATAAAGGCCAGGAATGCTCCGATACTTACTACTACTTTAAAGAATTCGCCGCCGAAGGCACCGGCTCCATCGGAGATCGGGGTAAGGGTTACTTTCAGTCTCTCCGGACTTGAAACTCCGATAGTCACATAAATTACCAGCGCATAAAAAATAGAGGTCACGATAAGAGCCAGTAACATTCCCAGGGGCAAATTTCGACCGGGATTCCTGGTCTCCTCGGCTAAAGCGGCTACTGTGGTTAACCCTCCGTAGGAGATAAAAACAAAGCTGGCCGTAATCAGGACCCCCTCAAATCCTTTAGAAAAGAAGGGTGAATAATTCACCGGATTTATCTCTTTTATTCCCCAGAGAGCGTAGACCAAAAGGATGCCTAAAAGTCCTATAACCAGGAACACCTGGAATCTTCCCGCCTCTTTTACTCCGATTAAATTTAAAAGAACAAAAACCAAACAACAGACCAGAGCAATAACATTTATCGGGATATCGGTTACTAAGCTTACATACGCTCCCACACCGATCAGGGCAAAGGCCGCTTTTAAGCTGAGAGAAAACCAGGTGCTGAAACCGGCAATTGTTCCCAGCAACGGACCGAATCCTCGCATGATATAAAAATAATCTCCACCGGCTTTCGGCATCGCGGTAGTCAACTCAGCCATGCTCAAAAGCGTGGGAAGACAAAAAATTCCCGCGATCAGATACGACAGGATTACGGCTGGCCCGGCTTTAGCAAAAGCCAATCCCGGCAAAATAAATAATCCCGAACTGATCATCGCTCCCGTGGCTATACAAAAAACATCAAGGAGAGTGAGTTCTTTCTTTAAACCCTCATTCATCTGAATATCCTCTCATAATTGTATACTCCCATCCATTGAAAATATTAATATTCTATCCCCGGTCCAAATATTTATAACGGAATGACTGCCGGTTACCTTCGCGTTCGTCAGTTCCTCGACTATTCTTTCCAGCCGCGGTCTAATATCTTCGAGCAGCTTCTCCTTTAGCTCTTTTACCGCTCTAATCCCCTCCGGTTCTCTCATTATCTGCCTCTCAGCCGGAGGGAGCGCTTCTTTCAATTTAACCAAGATAGTATCTTCATTGATTCTGGTGATTACATCTTTGGGCGCCTCGCCCAGCGGCTCATTTAAACACTCAGCTACTTTCTTCCCCACCTCCAGTTCAAGTCGTCTCTTCGATCTATTCATCCTGGTTTCTCCTCATTTTAACCTAAGTTGAGCGATTGTTGCGGATGATAATATAAAAATCTCGCTTTCCCGATCACATCCCGATCAAAGAGCGCCGACGTCAAACTATCGTAGTAGTATATCTCCTCGCCCCCGGACCGGAGATCAAGCCGGAGGCAGTATCTCTCACCCTCCAACCGGGGAAGACCGATCTCCGGATCAAAAATCATCACTATATTTATAGTCTCCTTGCTCTCATCCCAGAGTTGTAAGAGCGGAAGATTGTTTAGGCGTGCTTCAAGTTTTATCTTGTGAACCTGCTTCTTCCCCGGTCTCCCAATAAATCCTATCTCGGGAATATATCTTAGCCGGTCCCGTCATCTCTTCCCACTTAAAAGTATAAAACGCGTGCGGGCTGTTGTAATCGAGGACCAGAATGTCGCCTTTATCTTTCAGAGTCGGCGCCAGACTGGTAAAGCGGGCGCCGTAGCGTTCCCGACAGAGATCAACCGGCACCTCGAAAGCCGCGTATTTGTCAATTCCCTTATTCTTCAACTTCTCCACCAACCCGGGATCAACCATTGAAGGATAAGTGAAAAGAATCAGAATCGGTCCTGATCCGGTAAAAAATAGTCCTGCTTTCATAATCATTCTCCTGTTTTAATCAATTGCCGTTAAAATAAAAGATGCGGAGATACATAGTCCCAACGATATCTGCGCAATTCCTCCAATCTCTCCCACTGCAACCTTCTTCCGCACTTATCGCAGATCAAGGATCTGGGATGTTTTTTCTTCAGCAATGTCATAATAAAAAAAAGGCCAACACCCATAATCACATTAAAAAATGAGATTAAAGATGTTGGCCTACTCCGCAACAAGCCCCTCCCAAAATATCGGGGAGATGCTTCTTGCCCAGTCTTCCATAAATCTAACTATTCATAAGATACCAGACCATGAACCGATTGCAAGTCTTTTTTTGGTTTTTTTAAAATTTTCCGGAATTAAGATTAAGATCCAACCGTTTCTTCAATATTTTTTTCCAGGGTAAATATAATTATCCTCTCCCCGGTCTTGGTGCTGATATCGGTATGCAGACTGATTATTTCAATGCCGGTTATCTCCCGGATAAGAGATTCCAATAACTTCCGGGAATCTTCCAAAAGTTGAACTCTCATCCGTTTCACCAGTAATTTTCCCTCTGCACCCCTGGCTAACTGCTTCTCCGCGGAAGTCAGGACACCTTTCAGCCTGATGAGAATCATATCATTGATGATATATGTCCTGGTCTCTTCGGGGCCGCGACCCATATATTCAACTTCAAATTTAATGATTGCCTCACTGATCGCCGCCTCAAGTTGTCCTTTTGTCATTTTTTTCATAGGAAATTTCATATTATATCATAATGTTAAAGTCAACATTATTTATATCGCGGATTACCAACGTCAGGCCATATGTGAGGGCGGTAGCGGCGAGAAGCCCGTCAATAACCGGTACTTTTTGACCTTTCCGCTCCGCCTCACCGGAGAGACTGCCCCATCGATCCGCTATATCACCATCCACCGGTAATATCCGGTCCCGGAATCTTTTCCGCGGATCCAGATCAATCCATCAGCGTCTCATACTTCTCCGGTCTGCGGACTTCAAGAAAACTGTAGACCGATGGCAGAACGAAGAGTGTCAGCAGAGTCGAAGTAGTCAGGCCGAATATAACCACCAAGGCCAATGGGCGCTGGACTTCGGAACCGATTCCCCGGGAGAGGAGCAGCGGCAGCAGTCCCAGAACCCGTGAAGAGGAAGAAGAGATGCCCGCTGATCTCTTATGAAACAAATATAGCCGTGCTGGAATTGTTTCATAGGGGGAATGGGGAAGCGTTTTATAACAGTTTGCTTGATACGTCAAATAGGGTTATGTAATAATCTGGATATCAATCAGGCGGAGAGGATCAGATTTAGTATAGTTCCTGTCATGGTCGCGACAATTATCATAATCGCGGCGGATTTCAGCATATCTTTTATTCCCAGTTCCTTGAGGAGGATGGTGAAGGTGGCGATGCAGGGGAAGAACATTGAAAGTACCGTACAGGCCACCACCAGCTGATTCGAGGTGAGGTTAAGCGGCGCCAGCATCCCCACCGCCACATCCTTGCGGAGGAATCCGATCAAGATAGCCACGATCGATTCTCTGGGGAGCCCCCAGAGCCGGGTGACAATGGGTGCCGTGAGATTGGCCAGAAAGGTGAAGATACCGATGGCATAGAGTAAGTTGATAACCAGTACCCCGATCAGGATGATCGGGAGCGCTTCTTTGAGAAAACCGGAGATTCTTACCCGGAGCTTCTTCAGAAAAGGACCGAGGGGGGGTATCCGGTAGTGGGGGATCTCGATAATCAGCTCCGGAGAGTAGCCCTTGACCGCCTTACTCATGATGAATCCCAGGATCAGCCAGACTATAAATAAGGTGAAATAGACTATGGCTACATACCTCCCCCCACGTTCGCCCACCAGGCCGAAGATCATCGCCTGCAGGGCCGCGCAGGGTACTCCGATTGAGATCAGAGTAGCGGCGATAAACCGCTCCTTCTTGCTCTCCAGAATTCTGGTCCCCATCACCGCCGGAACGTTACAGCCTAATCCCAGCAGGGTGGGGATGATGGCATACCCGTGCAGGCCGACTTTATGCATCAGCCCGTCCATCAGGACCGCTACCCGGGGGAGATAGCCAAAATCTTCTAAAAAGCTTAAAATCAGATAAAAAGATATAATATAAGGAAGAACCATCCCTATTGGGACAAATAGGCCGGTAGTAAGGACCCCGAATGACTGGATAAAATCAATCTGGCCGTCGATTAGATGGCCGATCAGGATGGAATGGAGGATACTGCCCGGCCCAAGAAGGGCTGAAAGCTTATAGAGAATCGGCGCGTAGAGGTTCTCGAAGAGCGGCTCGGCGATGTATCCGATCAGTGATTCGCCGATAAACCGGATTATGATGAAAGACGCTACCAGAACCGCTGCCGCTATCGGCAGTCCGGTCCAGGGTTTTACGCTGAGATCGGAGAGACGCTGGAGGAATGTATGGTGGTGATGCGTCAGGATCTGGCAGGAGGATACGATCCGTCCCATCTCGGGCCAGCGTTCATCCCGGGTGCGGGGGGGGTGACTGGCGGACCGGGCGTCATTGAGGTGCTCCACCAGGTGGCGGATTCCTTCCCCGGTCACCCCTACTGTCGGAACAACCGGAACCCCCAGCATCTCTTCCAGTTCCTCGGGATCAATCTTTATCCCCAGATGCTCCGTCTCATCCCAGAGGTTAAGAGCTACCATCGCCGGAACACCGCTTTCCAGAATCTGGAGGGTGAGGCAGAGGTTTCGTTCCAGATTGGTGGAGTCAACGACATTGATCACCAGATCGGCTGATTTCACCATCTCCACCGCTACTTCATCCGCCCGGGACGCTGGCTCCAGTGAGTAGACCCCCGGCGCGTCGATAACCTCGACCCGCTCTCCGGGTTGGAAACGGGATTCCGGAGAGACCGTAATATCCGAGGGGATGGTAAGATAACCTTTCGTATAGCCGACCGTGGTCCCGGGATAGTTGGAGGCGATCACGTGAACCCCGGTCAACCGGTAGAATAGGACGGATTTACCCACGTTGGGGTTGCCCATCAGAACTATTTTCTTTCCGTTTGTTTTCATGACGATTGATTCAAGATCAAGATAATTTGTTGGCTAATGTTTGATATTATATAAAAGCGGAAAGAAAATATTAGTTCTATCCCATTATCTGTGGGTAATTCCGAAAAACTTGTTGGTCTTTCAACAGGTAAGGTTTCAGTGAACCCCGTTGCCCCGTGCTCGTAGAGGCGACCTTCAGGTCGCCAGTATGGTAGCCTAAAGGCAGCCTCTACGAGAGGACGGGGTTCACTGAAAGCTTACTTCAACGATCTGTAACGTTTTTATTTCTAACGTTAGCGCGAAGCGCTAAGTTCTACCATCACCTTCATCGCCATTCCATGTCCGAGGGCGATCCGGGTCCCGCCTACCTGGATGACAACCGGCCCGCGTAACGGCATCCCGCTGATCTTGGTTATTCTCTTCCCGGCTCTGATCCCCATCTCTTCCAACCGCCGGACCAACCCGGGACCGGCGGTGAATTTAACGACCTTCCCACTCCGATTCGTATCCAGTTTTGCCAGACTCACTATACTGTTTTTACTCATTAACTATGCCTCTGATGACCGATCTATCGGTTTAAATGGTGCTTACCTGTAATTGCATATCTTTCGCATCGACTGAGCCTCTGTCAGGTTTCAGTGAACTCCGTTCCCTCGTAGCGGCAGCCTTTAGGCTGCCTTAGTGGCGACCTGAAGGTCGCCGCTACGAATAGCCATTGTAAAGATTGGATATTGGGTTATCAGGTAAGTATGGACCTCTACCTGATCCCCTGATCTCCTGTTCCCCTTCCCCCTGGTCCCCTGATCCCCTGATTTTTCTACCCCTCGCGACAAGACGAACAGACACCCCGGACCCCTAACCGCTGATCGATCGGGGAGAAATCATATTTTTGGCAGACCTCAGTCAGCAGTTGTTCTATCCCCTCATCCCGGAACTCGACAATCTGGCCGCACTTTACGCAGACCAGATGATGATGCGGTTTATGGCCGAATACATGCTCGTAGGTCACATGTCCGTCCAGCCGGGTCGCCCGCCGGATCATTCCGCTCTCAATCAGCAGCGGGACCAGCCGGTAGATCGTTGCCAGAGATGTCCGCTCCCCTCTCTTCTTCATCACCTCAAAGAGAGTTTCGACATCGAAGTGTTCATGAGTGGCGAATATTACCCGTAAGATCTCCCGCCGCTCGGGTGTGAACTTCAGCCCCTTAGACTTGAGGAATTCGGCAAATGTTCTTTCCGGATCATTCATAAGTTATCGCCTCCGGCGCTAACTCACTGCAAGTGTATTGAAGATAGCGCCATTTAAATTACATGAGAATGAGATTCAGTTACACATTACTATTTTCGGTTCGGATAGCAATAAAAAAAATAATTTTGGCTTTTAGTGATGGCAAGATGTAGATAGAAAACTAAATTTATTGGAATAAAATTAGTATAACTCCGACTATTGAATGAGAGGAATCAGGTTAGCATTGGTTAGCATTGGGATATTTCTTGCTATTAGGACTTTTGATCGGTATTATTATTCAAAAACATTAAATTGTTACTTACGATAGATTTAATTTGGAGATATTACGCATTGCCATGCTAACTGAAATTGATAAAATTCGAGTTAAGTTGCCTGAGGAGCTGGATCCCGGGTTAAAGTCTAAGTTGGGGCAATTTATGACCCCGTCAAAGATTGCCCGGTATATGGCTTTACTTTTTCCAGCAAGCAACAGTGATGTGTGCCGCTTATTAGACCCTGGCGCTGGAAAAGGATCCCTCTCCGGCGCTTTTCTGGATCGATGGGCTGAAGGTGGCTTTAGCTTTCAGAAAGTTTCAGTTGATGCCTTCGAGATTGATGCGGAACTTTGCTCTCACCTTAAGCAAACTCTGGCAAACTATTCGCGCCGGCTCAATATTTCATCCAGTATTCATCCGAATGATTTTATTGAAGCTGCTGTCCGTTCGATTACCGGTGATTTTTTCGGACAGAACTATATGCCGTTCACTCATGCTATTCTAAATCCGCCTTATAAGAAGATCGGCAGTAAATCGCAGCATCGCCTATTACTCCGCCGTGCGGGGATTGAGACAGTTAACCTATATTCAGCCTTCGTGTCTTTGGCGTTGGCATTATTGGAACCGGGTGGCTGGCTTGTGGCAATCATTCCCAGAAGTTTTTGCAATGGCCCATATTATCGTCCATTCCGAAAGTTCATTCTGGACAATGCCGCGATCCGACATCTGCACCTCTTTGGTGCGCGAAATAAGGCTTTCAAGGATGACAAGGTGCTCCAGGAGAATGTCATCATTATGCTTGAACGTGACGGTAATCAGGGGGACATAACGGTGTCCACCTCGACCGATGACAGCTTTTTCGATTACATGACTTGTGTATATCCGTTTGATCGAATCGTCTTCACAAACGACCTGGAAAAATTTATTCATATACCGACGACTTGGAAATATAACCCCGCCGAACTTCCCCCGGCGATACATTACACTCTTACCGAACTTGGTATTACGGTTTCGACTGGCCCGGTTGTCGATTTTCGGATGCGAAACCACATCCGCGATATGCCTGAACCAGGAACCATCCCGTTACTCTATCCCGGTCACTTCTCCGGCCGTGAAATTGATTGGCCAAAGAAAGATGCGAAGAAGCCCAATGCGATCTATCGCAACGCGGAGACGGAGAAATGGCTCTATCCAAATGGGTATTATACAGTAGTACGGCGTTTCTCATCGAAGGAGGAGAAGCGTCGGATTATGGCGAGTGTCGTTTGTCCGGACGCGTTCCCTGATGCCCCGGCGTTGGGTTTTGAGAATCACCTTAATGTATTCCATGAGCATAAACATGGCTTATCGGAGACCCTGGTGCGTGGATTGGCTGTCTTCCTGAACTCAACAATGGTTGATGATTACTTTAGGGACTTCAATGGTCACACCCAGGTCAATGCAACCGATCTGCGGCTAATGAAGTACCCGAGTCGTGACGCACTAAGCTCTCTTGGAAAGTGGGCGCAGTCACAGCATAAAATTACGCAGGATATGATTGACGAACAATTGGAAAAATTGATCATATGACCAAGATTAGCAAGAAATATATCAAGGATGCTCTTCAGATTATTGTTACCCTTGGTTTACCCCGCGCACAGCATAATGAGCGATCCGCTCTATGTCTGTTGGCTCTTCTTGATTTGCCCCCAGGCTGTCCATGGGCAGAGGCAAAAAATCCACTCATTGGAATCACACCAATTATGAACTGGGTGCGCAAATACTACAAAAAGGTTTATGCCCCAAATACCAGGGAGACGGTGCGTAGGCAGACTATGCATCAATTTGTTGCCGCTGGGATTGCTGCCTACAATCCGGACAAGCCGAATCGCCCGGTGAACAGTCCGAAGGCGGTTTATCAGATCGGTCCAGAAGCGTTGTTACTATTACGTACCTTCGGCACTACGGCATGGAAGAAGAAAGGTGAGGCCTACCTTTCCCAACATCAGGCTTTGGCTGTCCGTTATGCCCGTAAACGCAAATTGACTCTGATTCCGGTACGGATCGCGCCACGTCGGAAAATTCATCTCAGTCCGGGAGAGCATAGTGAGTTGATCCGGGCGATCATTGAGGCTTTTGCTCCGCGCTTTGTGCCGGACGGTGTATTGATCTACGCCGGAGACACGGGAGATAAATGGGGATACTTCGACGCCGTTACGTTATCAAAGTTGGGTGTGACCGTAGATTCTCATGGCAAGATGCCGGATGTGGTTCTCTACTATCCGGATAAGAAATGGCTCCTATTAGTTGAATCTGTTACAAGTCACGGTCCGGTTGATGGCAAACGACACGAGGAACTGGCGGAACTATTTTCCGACTCTTCCGTGGGGTTGGTGTATGTAACCGCATTCCCAAATCGATCAATAATGGCCCGATATCTACCGGAGATTGCCTGGGAGACAGAAGTGTGGGTCGCGGATGCCCCATCGCACCTGATTCATTTTAATGGAGTGCGGTTCCTGGGCCCATATTCTTAGCCCCAACAAGTTCTTTAAACAAAGATCTTCTGGAAGAGAGGGCGGATCAGGTCGATGGCGTGGTGGGTGCAGGTCTCGTGGCAGCAGTAGCAGCGGATACAGTTGGAGAGGTGAATCTGAGCTTTACCATTCTTCATGGTGATCGTATCAACCGGGCAGACCCGCTCGCAGTCTCCGCAGCCGACACATTTTTTCCTGTCGATCCGGGGGCGGGTGGAGAGGAGGTATTTGGCGATCGGCATGAAGGGGACGGCCCAGCCGGGAAACGCGTTAGTCCTCCCCGGAGGAATCACAAAATCACTCTGAATCACTTCCGATAGTTTTACCCCCCTTACTTCGATTGCGTCCAGGTCTCCAGTGAGCAAACCCCTCTCCACGGATTGTCGGGTGGTGGATATCAGGAGTGGGTCCATCCCCATGATCCGGCTCATGATCACGTCTACCGCGGCCGTGTTCGTGCCGACAATAATCAGTCCCAGCTCCCGGGCAGTCCCTCCGTTCGGTCCGTCTCCTTCCATCCCCCAGATTCCGTCGACGATAGTGAGAGCGGGGGAGACGAACTCCATCAGGTCTACCAGCATCGTGGAGAAATCATTCACATCCGGGAATTTGGCATGGTAAGTGGGCTTGATCAGCCCCGGGACCAGGCCGAATAGGTTTTTAACCGCCCCGGTCAGGAGTGTGAAGCAGTGGGTTTTTAACTTGGGGAGGTTGATGATAACATCAGCCTCCAGAGCGTATCTGACGATCTCGATCCGTTTGACTAACTTCCCATTCGGTAATGATACGATCTCCTGAGCGGTGTCTAAGGCCAGTTCCGCCCCGGTCTCTTCCGCCACCCGGTCCAATCCGCAGCCCCGGTGGAGCTTGATCAGGTTATTGCGGGTATGGGGCCCGGCCGCGCCGGGGCTGTCTCCGATAAGAACTTTTCCCCCGGCCGCGATCACCAGTTCCGCAACCGCTTTAACCACCGCGGGATGAGTGGTCACCACTTCCTCCGGAGCCGCTTTCCTCAGTAGGTTGGGTTTAAGGAGAACTTTCTGCCCCGGTTTGACGAAAGCCTTTATCCCCCCGAGCGGTTCGAGTGCGCGTTCAATAGCCTGCCGGGGGGCCTCCCCGTGATAATTTGGACAGCGTTCAACTGTAACTATGGTCATTTTATTAAATTTGATATTTGGATTTATAGTAAAAGGGGAGTATATTATTATACAGTAGAAAATAGCAATTTTAAAAGGAGGTACTTGATATGAAGAAAGTGGCTATCTCTTTCTTGTTTGTTTCATATTTTGTTTTAATAATGGGGATAATCCCGGTCTCCGGATATTCCCTGGATATCCAGGCTCTGATTGACGAGGCGGCCCCGGGAGATATTATCTCCGTTCCGGCCGGGAGATACCGGGTGAACCTGATCTTAAAGGAAGGTGTGATCCTTGAAGGGGCAGGCGCTGACCAAACCATTCTGGACGGTAGGGGAAAGGGACCGGTAGTGGTTGGCGAGGCCGGCGGTATTATCAAAGGTTTTACCATCACTAACGGTATTGAAGGGGTGAAGACTGCCGGCAGTTTGATGGGCGTCTTTGAGAATATAATCACCGGCAATGTCGGGAGCGGGATACGCTCCGGCGGCGGGGATTGCGTTATTATCAACAACATCATCTCCGGCAATATCGGTCCGGCCGGGATTGATACCGCCCGTTCGTATGTCATGGCGGCCAACAATACCATCTGCGGCGGCCAGGCCGGCCTCTTATTCTGGAAGTCGCCTGGTTCCACCATTATCAATAATGTGGTTGTCTCCTCCGAGGTCGGGGTTTCCCGTGATGATGAGTCGGATCCGGATATCTCCAACAATATCTTCTGGGGTAATGATGAGAACTTTCTCCCCTCCGCCCCGGAAGGGGAGAATATATTTATCGATCCTCTGCTTCTGACGGAATCCGGAGTCTGCCGCCTCACGGAAGGATCGCCGGCCACTGAACTGGGTATCCAGATTGATGGTCTCCCGGAAGAGTTGACCGCGGGAATCGGATGCCGGTTGGAAGCTGCACTTCCTCTGGAAATTTACCGTTCGATGATGGAGAAATCCCGGGGAGAGGCATTACAGGCCAAGCCGCTGGTCACCTATAAGCTGTTGGAGACCATCGGTTCATTTCGGGTAACTACCAGTTTCCCTCAGCCGGATTTCACAGTTACCTCCTCCAGCAACACCACCGGAATTGAAGAGGTTGAAGCTTACGATACTGACAGTCAGGAGACGCTGCTCGCTGATCTGATCGCCGATGATCCTCCGGCGGTGAATGTGCGGAGCTGGGGCGGTGTGACGTATCCCAATGAGCCGGACCGCTACGTCATGGATAGTATCTTCGTGAAACCGGAGTCCTATTTCTTCGATGACGAGGGGAATCTGAAGTTTCTCCGGCAGACCAACTTCGCCCGGATCAGGATCGTAATCCCGGAGGGATACGAAGTGACCTCCATTGCGCCCGAGGTTGAGGAGGTTGCTGAGCCCGGCATAATATCGATACTGAACCCGGACCAGAGTTTAATCGAGATTGATCTGACTCTCGCGCCGGAATAAATATATATAGGGAATGGGGAATGGAGAGTAGGGAATAGGAGAAATTACTATTCTCCATTCCCTATCCCCCATTCCCCCAAAAACTGTATGGTTAAGTTTGACGTAGTAGGTATCGGTCGGAACTGCGTGGATTACCTGGCGGTTCTCCCATCCTTACCACCCGCGGATAGTAAAGTCCCGATGAAGGAGTTCCGGATGGTGGGAGGTGGTCAGGCTACCACCGCCCTGGTGGCCCTCTCCCGACTGGGTTTGAAGACCGCCTATGTTGGGATGGTGGGGGACGATCCCGGAGGCCGTCTGGTCCTGGACGGACTCCGGAGGGAAGGTGTTGATCTAACTAATGTAATTGTGGACAGGGATCTCTCGACTCCGGTCGCCCTGATCTTTGTCGATGAATCGTCCGGGACCAGGACTATCGCCTACCAACCCACATCACCCGGCAGGTTAAAATCCTCCGCGATTGATATGGACCTCCTCCTCTCCACCCGCTGTCTGATGATCGACCCCCATGAGACCCTCTTCGGCCTGAAGGTCGCCCCGTCGGCAAAAGCAAGAGGTATCCCCATAATCTATGATGCCGAGCATCTTACCGACGGTTTCTACGAGATGCTTGCCGCCTCCGACTATATTATCGGATCAGAAGATGTTGTCCAGACTCTGGGAGTCACCACCCCCGAAGAGGCTCTGAATAAACTAATATCTTTTGGCGCACGGGCGGCGGTAATTACCCTTGGGCTCAAGGGATCGATAGCCTTGACTGCCGACGGATTGATCCGGTGTCCGGCCTATCGGATAGAAGTAGTGGATACCACCGCCGCCGGTGATGCTTTTCACGCCGGAATCGCCTATGGGGTTCTTCATGGCTGGGAACTGAAAAAGATACTCACCTTCTCAAACGCCATGGGCGCCCTGGTCTGCCGCGGTCTGGGGGGAAGAGAGACCCTACCCACTCTTCCCGAGGTTCAAAAACTGGGGTCAGGTCTTGCTTCATGCCTCTAAATGAGGATAGAGGCATGAAGCAAGACCTGACCCCAATTTGCCATTAAAAGAATAGAAACTATTCTCTATTCCCCACTCCCCATACTCTAACTTTGTAGCTTGCGGAGTTGGAACGCCAATCCCAGCATTGTGAAACCGGCCAGAATCGCGTAGATGCCGATTATCCAGAGGACCGCCAGGAGTCCCGCTCCCGGACGGGTGAGCAGGAAGAGTCCGATGATGACCGATAAGACTCCGCTGAGAAAGAGGAGCCATTTTCCCCCGGTGCCGGAAGGTACTTTAAAGGTCGCGGCAATCTCGAAGATGCCGGTGACCAGAGCCCAGAAAGCAACGATCCAGATCATCATTACCAGGGTGACTCCGGGCAGGGCAAAGATAATTATCCCGGCGACAATGCTGAGCAGTCCTCCCAGCACCAGCGAGCCGCGGTGTTCCTCTTTGCGCATGTCCGCGGCGGTGAATAAGATAAAGACGCCCTGGGCCAGGAAGTAGATCCCGAAGATAAGGATAAACGCCCCCGCGAAGAGGCCGGGCCAGGCAATGGCCAGAATCCCCAGGATTATCGCGAAGATACCGCGGACCGCCAGAGCCCACCAGTGTTTGGTGAGCAGGATTTTTTCCGTCATTATGACTTCATTCATACTTTTTTCCTCCTAAATTATTCCCACCGATAGTGGTAGGGGTTACCCAATTAGAAATAGTTATTAAGCAGAAAATAAAGATACCAGATAGAACGGTAGAATGCAAATGAATTTTCAAAATTGATATTTCAAAATTGATCCAAAGTAATTATCCGGATATAATATATTGAAGAAGAGAAGAAGAGAAGATCGGAAGAGCGTCGTGTAGGGAAAGAGTGTAGATCTCGGTGGTCGCCGTATCATTAAAAAAAAAAAAAAAAAAAAAGTAAAGAGAAAAAAATTAAGATAAAAAATGAGCAAAGGAGAGAACATGACAGAAGAGAAACAGAGAACGAATGCAGAGGTAGAAATAGAATACAA
>CAKZYZ010000096.1 GCA_937885075.1 uncultured bacterium
AGAGATAGTAGACACAGGTACTATCATTTTTTTTTTAATGATACGGCGACCACCGAGATCTACACTCTTTCCCTACACGACGCTCTTCCGATCTTCCAACCCCCACTCTCACCCCGGTTCCCACGGCAACTCCCACCCTTACACCTGTCCCTACTATCACACCGACACCGTCAACGCCTCCAACTCCATCTATAACCCCGACTCCCACCCCTACCATAACTCCGATCACCTCTCCCACGCCGGGAGTACCGGTTCTGATCTACTCCTTCCCCCTGAACAGTGACCCGGGCTGGACGACTCAATCGAACTGGGCATTCGGGGAGCCTGCCGGAGGAGGAGGGACTCTCCCCACCCCGCCTCAGAGCGGGGGAAATCCGGATCCGATCTCCGGCCACACCGGAAGCAACGTTTATGGTTATAACCTGGCCGGCAACTACCCCAACGACATGCCTGCTTATTATCTCACCACCACCGCGATCAATTGCTCCTATCTGGTAAAGACCCGGATTAAATTCTGGCGGTGGCTGAACGTGGAGAGACGCTACTATGATGAAGCAACTATTCAGATATCAAATGACGGATCATCCTGGAATTCAGTCTGGACCAATTCGGATTCTCTCTGGACCACTGATTACTCCTGGTCACAGTATGACTATGACATCTCCTCCTTTGCCGACGGCGAATCCACAGTATATATCCGCTGGGTGATGGGACCGACGAGCAAATGGAATATTTACTCCGGCTGGAACATAGATGACATCGAGATCTGGGGGGTTCCGCCCGGAGCGACCCCGATTCCCACGCCGACACCGGAATTAACTCCAACTCCTTGCCTCCCCTCCCGGAGCGATTTTAACGGCGACGGGACCGCGGATATCGCTATCTTCCGGCCTTCATCCGGTCTCTGGGCAATCAGGAGAGTTACCCGGATCTACTTCGGAGGGTCATCCGACCTCCCGGAACCGGGGGATTATGATGGGGATGGGACCGCCGATGCCGGCATATTCCGATCCGGTTCCGGTCTCTGGGCCATCCGCGGTATTACCCGGATATATTTCGGAGGTTCCAGCGACCAGCCTATCCCCGGCAATTACAACGGCGGATGTGATATGGATATCGCTGTCTTCCGCCCGGCATCGGGTCTCTGGGCAATCCGGGAATTCACCCGGATATATTTCGGGGGTTCCGCGGACTCACCCCTGGTGGTGGATATGGACGGGGATGGCCGGGACGATCCCGCTATTTTCCGTTCGACTTCCGGACTCTGGGCCATCCGGGGAGTAACCCGGTTCTATTTCGGCAATAGCGATGACACCGCCATACCCGCCCGCTACCAGGTGCCGACCAATGACACCCCTGCCATCTTCCGCACCTCCTCCGGACTCTGGGCCATCCGGGGTCTTACCCGGGTTTATTTCGGTTCATCCTCCGACGAACCGATCCCGGCCAATTACACCGGCAACGGGATCTCTGATCCCGGCATCTTCCGGGAGACTATCGGACTCTGGGCCATTCGCGGGATCAGCCGGATATATTTCGGAACCAGGGGAGATGAGCCGGCAACCAGATAATTCCCTGTTTCATACTTTTTTAGCTAAAATTTCACCTCAACTGCCTCTTTTTTTCTCTTGCGGTTAATTGGCGTTCTGTTACATTGGCGCAGTAATACTCAAACAATCAGAACATTCACCCGGAATGTTCTTGTCTCAAAGAAACCGGGCCTCCCCGGAACCCGGAAAAATTACCGTGTCCTCAGCATTGACAGTACTGGTTACCATAGGTCTCCCCGTCGTCGGCGGTCTCGGCATCTTCCTGCTCGGCATGAAAAATATGTCCGAAGGGATGCAGGCGGTGGCCGGCAATAAACTGCGGACTCTGATCAACGCGGTTACCAGCCATCGCCTTCTCGCCTGCGGTGTCGGGATTGTGGTCACCTGCCTGATCCAGTCCAGTTCGGTTACCACCGTTACAGTGGTCGGTTTCGTGAATGCCGGGCTGATGACCCTGGCCCAGGCTATCGGGGTCATCCTGGGGGCGAATATCGGAACGACCATCACCGGCTGGCTCCTGGTATTAAAGATCGGTCGCTACGGCCTGCCGATACTGGGCATCGCGGCGCTGGTCTACCTCTTCAGCAAAAACGAGAGGATCAGATATACCGCCATGGTGGTGATGGGGTTCGGAATGATCTTCTTCGGTCTACAGCTGATGAAGCAGGGATTCGCGCCCCTCCGGGAGATGGACACCTTCCTGGAGTGGTTCTCCCGGTTCACACCGGATAGCTACTTCGGGGTCTTGAAATGCGCTTTCGCCGGAGCGTTATTGACCGCTATTATCCAGTCATCATCCGCCACCATCGGGATCACGATGGGGTTGGCCTCCACCGGGATCATTAACTTCCCGACCGCGGCGGCCCTGGTCCTGGGGGAGAATGTCGGAACCACTGTCACCGCCTACCTCTCCTCGATCGGCGCCTCAAGAAATGCCAAACTGGCCGCCTATGCTCATATCATAATAAATCTTGGCGGAGTTATCTGCATCACCGCCCTTTTCCCCTGGTATATTAAAGGCGTGGTAGCGGTCCTGGGAACAAATCCTGATCTGGCGGTTCAAACCGATGGGGGGACAATCTTTCCGAATATTATCCAGTCTATCGCTCTGGCCCATACCGGGTTCAATACCATCCTGGTGATCGCGGTCCTACCCTTTACCAGAATCCTGGCCCGTGCTCTGGAAAGGATCATCCCGGATAAATATCCCGATGAGCCGCCCCACCTGGTCTATCTCGATATTCGCCTGCTTAACTCCCCGGCACTCGGAATCGAGCAGTCGAAAGAGGAACTGATCTTTATGGTGGATAGTGTTGAGAAGATGATGGGTTTGCTGGGGGAGACTCTCCGCATGGATAAATCGGATCAAAACCTGGAGCGAAAGATATTCAAATGGGAAGAGATCCTCGATAATGTCCAGAAAGAGATCACGGAATTTTTAGGGGGATTGATGACCGGCAATATCACCCATGAAGTCATGACTGAAGCGCGGAAACAGATCCGCCTGGCCGATGAATATGAATCCATCAGCGACTACATTGTCAGTATGCAGAAGATGCTGATCAAGAGCCGCAAGTATTCTTTAAAGATAAGTGAACCCGGGCGGCGGGACCTTATCGATCTCCATAATCATACCAGAGATTACATCACTTTTGTCAGCACCGCGGTCCGAACCAACCAGGAGGATATCCTTAATCGAGCTTACGAAGAGCATAAAGAGATAGTCCGTCTGATGAAGGGATATCGAGGGGCGAATTTAGCCCGGCTGGCCGCAAAAACCTGTGCCCCCCTCCCCGGCCTGGTCTTTGCCGACATGCTTACCAACTACCGCCACATAGCCGAACACACCCTCAATACAGCTGAAGTTGTAGGGGGGGAGAAGTAGGTAGGCCGTACTCGAAAAGGTATTTTTAACATTCTGTGCTAAAAAAACTAAATATTCACCACGAAGAACACGAAGAAAAACAAAGAAAACTATGGAATTTTCCTTTGTTTCTTCAAATTCCTTCGTGAACTTCGTGTTCTTCGTGGTTTAAAAGGCTTTTCGAGTAAGGTCTGGGTAGGAGCGGTAAACGGTAAGCAGTAAGCGGTAAGCAGTAAACGGTAAGCAGCAAGCTGTGAGCAGGCAACAGTCCGACCGGTCTGACCCGTCCGACTTGTCTGACCTGTCCGACAGATTATAGCTCCGAAAATACCTCTGAATATAAGGCCGCGATCTTATCCCAGCTGTAATGCTCTATCACATATCGGCGGGCTTTCTCTCCTAGAGATTTTCTCTTCTCCGGGTGCTCGATCAGATCTAGTATGGTATCGATGAAGGCCTGGTCATCACCCCATTCAAGGAGGATGCCGTTCTCTCCGGGGGTGACGGCCTCCTGAATCCCCTGGAGGCGGGAGGCGACTACCGCCAGGCCGGCCACGCCGCCTTCTATCGCGACGATCCCGAAACCTTCGATATCACCCGGGACATCGACATTGGGCATGACGAAGATATCGGAACCGCAGTAGAGGGCTTTCAGGCTCCCGTCATCCATCGGGACATCACCCATCAGTCTGACATTCTCAGCCAGCCCCTTCTCCTGAACAGTTTTCTCAATCGATTCTCGGAGCGGGCCGTCGCCGACGACCAGGTAGAGGACCCGGGGATTCTTCTCCACGATCGCGGGGAGGATCTTTTCCACGAAACGGTCCACCCCCTTCTTGGGGACAAGACGGCCAACCGTGATCAAGACGGTCCGGTCGGCGGGATCGATCCCAACCCGTTTGAGGGGGGGAGAGTCCCCGGTCTCGGTAAAGTCATCGGCGTTTACGCCGTTGGGGATGACCCGGATGATCGCCTCCGGGATACCATACCCCATACAGATCTCTTTGAGTTGCCGGCTGACACAGATAACCCGGTCCAGCCTTTTTAGAGCGGCCGGGACAATAGTCAGATAGCCGGGGAAGGCAAAGGCAATATCCCTACCGTGAATATTAACCGCCACAGGAATGGCGAGCAGCTTCTTCAGGACCAAACCCATCGGACTCATCAATCCGTCGGAGAGATAGATCATATCAATCTTCCCGGTGATTCTCAGAAAGATTGCCTTAAAGAAGGCATAGATAAGGAAGAGCGGCAGCATTAGCTGGGAGTGCCCCCAGGAGATGAGGCGGAAGTCACGCTCCCGGCCAAGATGAGTAATCAGCTTCTGATTAAATCGCTGCATCCCGCCGATAGAGGGGGCGTTTTTTCTGGTGATGTATAATAGCACTGGCTTAAGATTCGGTTTCATAGGTCAGACGGGTCGGGGTCGGACAAGTCGGACTGGTCGGACGAGTCGGACGGGTTCAGCGGCCTGGCCTTCCGCCCTACTACACTGTAAAGCCTGACGGGGTAAAGATCGCCGGGGATGAAATCGGCGGCCCGGCGGGTCAGGGGGGAGAGATTATCCGGACCGGTGATCTCTTTCACCCGATATTCTCTCTGGAGAATATCGCCGATAATACTGTCACAGGTATTAAAGGGATATACCACCCGGTAGCCTTTCTCTTCCACCAGCCTGATTATATCGCCGATATCATCCGAGGGGGCCTGGGTCCCATGGGTATAGACCATCCGTTCGGGGAAGACCAGTTTATCCCAGTAATAGGTAAAGACAACGGTCTTCTCGTCGGTATTATTAAGGAGAAAACTCCGGCACTCCCGGTAGTATCTGCTCTGCATGATTGTCTCAACCGATCCCCCCGGTCCGACCAGAGCAACGATGAGATTGAAGCCCGCCAGGATCGCTATCAGGCGAATCGGGGGGAAAGAAAAACGCTCACACGCCCGGGCGGCAAAGAGCGGGAGGAGGCAGAGAGTAGGCATCAGGTAACGGAGAAATGATGAATGCAGTATCAGCTCGCCTTTCTCGTGACCGTAAGTCGCGAAATTTGAGAAGAAAGCAATCGAGATAATAAAGAGCCAGAAGTAGATCGGAAGAGCACACGTCTGAACTCCAGTCACACTGATATATCTCGTATGCCGTCTTCTGCTTGAAAAAAAAAAAAATCTACCTATCCCCCTTCTTCCCTCCCTTCCCCCTTGTCCTTTCTCTCTCCCCCCCCACCCTTTCTACT
>CAKZYZ010000097.1 GCA_937885075.1 uncultured bacterium
CAAGCAGAAGACGGCATACGAGATATATCAGTGTGACTGGAGTTCAGACGTGTGCTCTTCCGATCTACAATTTGGCCTGGGGGAGAAGATCTATGCCACGGTATCTCTGGAAGATCTTGAGGAAGGAGATTATACTCTTACCTTCCACTGGATAAGACCGGGTGGAGGGGTTCAGGAGACATATCGGAAAAAATTTCATTCTCCGGGCGGTAACTACCGGTGCTGGGCCTGGCTTGAACTTACCGGAGATGAACTGTTCTCATTCTCAATCGGCCCCTTTGGCTCAGGAAAATTTCTCGGGGGTTGGAAGATAAGAGTTTATCTGAACGGTCTGCTTTTGAAGGCGGAGAAATTTATGGTAGAATAAATCAGTTCACTTCGCGGATTGAATGTATTTTGTATCTCAACGGCCTTCAACGTCTTTATTATTTTTCAACGTCAGAGCCGAAGGCGCTATGTTCATGTTTCGGAATTTCCTCCCGAAATACTTCGGGATCTCGGTTGTCTTACTTGATATTACCGGGACAATAACCTCTAAGGAAGGCAGGAGGGGATTACTTTAAATTCTCCTGATTTCATGCTTCCCTTAGAGGTAAAGTTGCCCGAGCGTAGCGAGGGCTAAGTTATAGGAGTATATGTTATGAAAAAAGTTAATTGTTCCATAATTGCAGCCGGTGTATTCGCACTCATCCCTCTGCTATTTGTCTCCTGTAACGGGAGTGATTCCTGCGGAGATTCGGATGAAGCGAGTGTGAAATATGAGGTGGATATGGGGGATTGGCAGGTGGACTGTCTCACCCGTCTGGAGTGGACAGATGAAAATGGAGCTACGAAAAGCCGTTCCAGTATCAATCAGAACCCCTGGCGGGAAACTTTCTGCGCCGCGGATGGTGCCCATCTTTATCTCTACGCCCGGGTAGATTGCGGAGAGGTAACCATTAAACTATATCTCAATAACAGTATAGTGGAACGGACGACCCGCGATTCCCGCGCCACGATCGACGGTTATCTGCGGATTGATGATGATGGAAAAGCTACTTTTGAAGATAAATAAAATTACTAAAATTTAGACCAGGTTAACGCTGAAGGCGCTAACCTGGTCTGAGGATCGAACTATTTCTTGCTCAATAACGGCGGCTTCATGGGGTCAAAAATTTGATACGCGGCCAGTTTCGCAAAATCGCTGATGAAGGCCCATACCAACGCATATCCCCAGACGAACAGGGCCAAACTCCAGCCGAGTGGTTCCATGAAGAGACCATAAACCGATATCAGAGTTGCCAGGGATTGTGTGCCGAGAACGGCTAACAACAGAATTCGCGCGGGGCGTATGGACCAGAACGGGCCACGTGTGCGTGTCAGGAAAATCGTCAGATGGCCCGCCACGGACAACATCAGGTACATCAGAGTCTGGATGTGTGGGCGATCAAGATGAAAGACATGCTCACCCAGATAGAAGAGCCCAAACGCGGCTATGGGCCCGATGAATCCCAGCACCGAGGAAATACCCAGCACCAGGCGCATATTCCAGGCCTCGGGCTTATCCTTGTATTGAACATTGTCGTAGGCGATGGACAGGATCGCGCCGTCGTTGAGTAACGCCAGCATCACGATCATCACCGCGGTCAACGGATAGAAGTTGAACACCAGGATAGCCAGCGTCATGAACACCAGTACTCGCAGCGTTTCGGCGATCCGATACATGGCGTAGCTGTTCATCCGCTGAAAGATTTTCCGGCTCTCCTTGACCGCATCGATAATCACCGATAGGCCGGGTGTCATCAGCACGATGGACGCCGCCGCGCGCGCCGCGTCCGTCGCGCCCGAAACCGCGATGCCGCAGTCGGCTTTCTTGAGCGCCGGCGCGTCATTGACCCCGTCGCCGGTCATGCCGACAATGTGTCCGCGGTGCTGCAGGACATCCACGATGTGGAATTTGTGTTCGGGGAAGACCTGGGCGAAGCCGTCCGCTTGCTCGATGGATTCCGCCAACTGCGCGGTCTCGTGATGCTTGGTGTCGCCGAAGCCGCTGGCATCAAGGATATTGTTGCCCAGCCCCAGTTGTCCAGCGGTTTCGCGCGCGATAGCCACCTGATCGCCGGTTACCATCTTGACGGTTATACCCATTTTTCTAGCGGCCGCGATGGTGGCCTTGGCCTGCTCCCGGGGCGGATCGAACAACGGTAATACGCCAAGAAACTGCCATGCGCCTTGTGCGTTGGTTCGCGCCACGCCGAGCGAGCGAAAGCCGCGCGCCGCGAATTTGTTGATGGCATTATCGACGGCTGCCTTGATCTCTTCGGCATTGGCGGAGAACGCCATAATTACCTGCGGGGCTCCCTTGGCGACCTTGAATTCTAGTCCGGCGGCGGTTTTAACGGTGGCCTCAGTACGCTTGTTTACCGGGTCGAACGGCTGGAAGTGGACTACCTGATAGTCTTTCAAAGCCTGATCGTTCTTCAGGCCGCCAAGCACGGCCAGGTCAAGAGGATCCTTGTTTTCCGCGCGCGACGCCAGTGATGCGCTGAGGATGACTTGATCGGCTGGAATATCGTTTACGCAAAAGGGATCGCCCAGCGTAAGTTTATTCTGGGTCAGGGTGCCGGTCTTATCAGAGCAGAGCACATCCACGCCCGCCAATTCCTCAATGGCCGCCAACCGGGTAACAATAGCTTCTTTTTTTGCCAGCAGGCGGGCACCGACCGCCATGGTCACGGAAAGCACCGTGGGCATGGCTACGGGGATCGCGGCCACTGTCAGCACTAATGCGAACTGCATCGTGGTGAGCATCGAGTCCCCGCGAAACAACGCGACCGCCAATATCAACCCCACCAAAACCACTGCGAGGATGATGAGGAAATCACCGATTTTCAATACCGCGCGTTGGAAATGGCTGGTGGTGTGAGCTTCCTGCACCAACTGCGCGGTCTTGCCGAAGTAGGTATTATCGCCCGTGGCGTACACCAGCGCGTCAATTTCACCTTGACGGATGATTGACCCTGAAAATACGGCTTCGCCCGGTTGGCGTGTAGCGGGCAAGGATTCACCCGTGAGCGCGGACTGATCCACTTCCACCGGGTCGCCCTCCAGCAAGCGAGCATCTGCCGGAATGATGTCACCAAGACGTACGCGGATGACATCACCGGGCACCAGTTCACGCGCATCCGGATTGGTCCATTTGCCATCACGTAGGACCCGGGTCTTGACGGCCAGCTTGGCCTTTAACGCGGCGATAGCGTTGCCCGCCTGATACTCCTCCCAGAACCCGACCACGGCGTTGGCCAGAAGCAGGAGGAGAATGATGAAAAAATCCGGCCAGTGTTGCACCACCGCCGAAAGAATCACCGCAACTTCTATCATCCACGGGATCGGACCCCATAAATAAGTGAGAAATTTCAGTAATGGATTGATTTTCTTTTCCGCAATCTCGTTGGGACCGTATTGTTCCAGCCGGCGTTGAGCCTCAGCTCCAGTGAGGCCTTCCGGCGATGACTTCAACTCTGCCTGCAGTTGTGCCATGTCCATGCTTTTCCATTCATCGTAATTGCCTTGACTGGCCGGCTCTGGTTTTACATTTTTCATTTTAACCCTCCACTCCATATTAATCCGGGTACTTGGTTGATGTCGTATGTTAAGGCTGAGTTGAGCTGAATCTTTCGGTCGAAATGGGCTGGCCCGCGAAAGACCAGATTATTTCCGTCCTAAAGACTGTGGATCGACACACTTTCGCGTCGATCCGGTAATTAGAGTGACTTCACTCGGCGTTGCGTTCCCGTTGCCGCGTCCGCGTCGCGCCCATTGAGTTTAGATATTCTACCGGCCGACCGATATCGTGTAAAGGATGAATTCAGCAATTTTAAGAAATTCTTCGGCTGATTTCCGGGCGACCCGGGCCGCAGCAAAAAATTAAGTTTTAATTGGAGGGGTTTTGTTGTATAAATAGCTAGTCAATACTGAACAGAGGAATCATCTTCTTGCGCAAAACCATTATCTAAATAGGCATTTTGAAAGATGAAATTTGAGGAATTCTTCCCTGCTCTTGATATGGGGATAGGGTAGTTCGAAGCGACCCGGTTATACCGCGCCCGATCCGGATATTTTACTTGCCGAGGTCATCTCCTAAGTCCCGTCCTGATTTATAGTTGTCACTATTTCTGATTGCAAAATCTTACTTCTGTTTCCCCAACCACTCCCCCTTATTTTTTGCGGTTTCTTGTCCCGAAGTAAGCGGGGACGCGAATTTGGAAACTTACGAAACGATCCTAACTAACTGGTTTGTTTATCTGTCAACTGCGAACTATCAACCGTCAACTGTCTTTTCTTCGGCCCCTATGTGAATCTCCAATGACCAACTCCCAACTGATAATTTCCAAATTATATGGACATTAGTTATTCGTCGTTTCTTTCTTGTCGTTCCATTCAGCTGATACAGGGGGAAATTGAAATCATGATCACCGGGGCTAATGCCCCGGCCTATGGCCTGCCGCTCCTTCCTCCTTCGCTCTTCGATCTACGGCGGACAAGTTGGGGCTTTTCGTTCGACGTTCGATGTTCATCCTTCATGCCGGGGCTAAAGCCTCATCCTATGGCCTGCCGCCCTATACCAGACCTGAAAGAAAATAATAAAAATATCTTCGATATATATTTGTCTCCCTTATATTGTATGCTAATATTTCAAAATAGTAATATCACCAAAAAATTTTGTCGATCTTGGATTAGTCTTGAACTCAAAAGATAATAATTTTTACGGAGTAAAAATTATGATGAATAAAATCATTGGATTTATAACGATCACTCTCTCTATTGGACTGATGATAGCTTCCACCGGGTGCCGGATGGTCGATCCGCCGGCTGACCCGGCGGTAGCCTGGACGCCGCCGGATTGGGCGGTACAGACGGAGGATTCGGTCTGGGATTCGCTCAGGGAGAAGCCGGTCGATCTCTCCGCGCCTCTGTCGATAGCGAACTGCGTCGATCTGGCGTTAAAGAATAGCCCGGTTACCCGTCAGTTCTGGGCGGCCGCCCGGGCCGCCGCGGCTCAAGTAGGCCAGGCGGAGAGCTATCTTTATCCCCAGGTCTCCGTCTCCGGAGATGGGACGTACCTGAAGCAGAAATATTCCATGAAGGATGGCATCGCCTCCGGCAATGATCCCGATTCGGATGGATTCAATTACGGACCCGGTCTCCAGCTCAACTGGCTTCTCTTTGACTTCGGCGGTGTCAGAGGGGGGATCGAGGAAGCCAGGCAGACATTACTGGCGACTAATTATTCTTTCAACCAGTCGATTCAGGATCTGATCCTGGATGTGGAGAAGTCCTACTACGAACTTTTTAGCGCTCGTTCGGAGGTAAAAGCGGCCGAGTCGGATGTGGAAGATACCGAAAAATCCCTGGAAGCCGCGCAGCAGAAGTTTGAGGTGGGTCTGGTCTCGAAACTGGATGAACTCCAGGCCCAATCCACCTACCAGGATTCACTCTACCGGCTGGAATCAGCGAAGGGTGATGTTAAGTCGGCCCGGGCCGGACTGGCCGAGGCGCTTGGCCTGGCCGCGGACGCGGACTTTGATATCGCCGAGCCGGACGGGGAACTCCCGACCACGGTCTCGTCTGATGAAGTGAGCGGATTGATAGAGGAAGGTTTGAAAAAACGTCCGGATATCGCGTCACTGAGGGCCGAACTCCGGGCCAAGGAAGCCGCGATCGATGTGGCCGGTTCCGGTTACTATCCATCCCTGAATTTAGGTGGTTCCGCCAATAAACTCTGGTATTCCTACCGGGAGGATCCGGAACTTTATGATGACAGCTATATGTACACCGGTTACCTGAGTATCAACTGGGATATATTTTCCGGGTTCAGGGATCGGGAAAAGAAACTGGCGGCGGAAGCAAATGCCGCTCAAGCCCGGGAGAGCCTGGCCGAGGCCGAGATATCAGCCTCTGCCGATGTCTGGACCAAGTACTACGCCTTCAATACCGCGGTGGGAAAATATAAATTCGCGAACTCGTTCTTTGAGACCTCGCAGGAGTCATATAATCTGGCCCTGGAGAGTTACAACGCGGGTTTGAAGAGCATTCTGGATCTTCTCCAGTCGCAGAGTTCGCTCTCTTCCGCCCGGAGCCAGTTGATCGTGGCGAAAAAGGATCTCTTCACCACCCTGGCCGATCTGGCCCATGCCACCGGGACGCTGGGTGTGAAGAAAGACTGAACTTCGAACATCGAACGCCGAACGTCGAACATCGAACGTGGCTTGAGCTAGACCCTACTCGAAAAGTTATTTTTCAACTTTATGTGCTAAAAAAACTAAATATTCACCACGAAGGTCACGAAGAACACGAAGAAAAGCAAAGAAATCCATAGAAATTTTCCAAGTTTCTTCAAATTCCTTCGTGAACTTCGTGCTCTTCGTGGTTTAAAAAGCTTTTCGAGTAAGGTCGAGCTACGGGGAGCCTGAGGCTTTTACCAATGTGTCGTTCGACGTTCGAAGTTGAACGTTCGACGTTGGATGTTCAGCTTTTAAAGAGAAAACAGGGTTTCGTTTAACTATATAATCAGGCGTTATTAAAGTTGAAGACGCTGGCTTCAGGAGGCTAAACAAAGATGAATAAGATTCATGGGAAATGTAGATGTCGGTTTTGGCTGATGGCCGGCCAGGGAGTTCTTCTTCCAATAGTTCTACTGTTGGCGGGTTGCTCAAAAAAACAAGAGACCCAGGAGATCCCTCCCCGTCCGGTCAAGGTCGCTACGGCCATCACCAAGGATGTGCCGATTTATATTGACACGTTCGGGACTTTTGCCGCGCCCAATAACGTCGATATCATCTGCCAGGCTACCGGAAAAATCAAGGAAGTTTATTTTAAAGAAGGCCAGGAGGTTAAAGCTGACACCCCTCTCTTTACGATCGATCCCAAGGAATATCAGGCCGAACTCAGTAAGAGCAAGGCAGCCCTGGCCGCGGATAAGGTTGACGCGAATCTGAAATATGAAATATTCAAGCGGAACGAGAAATTGATTGAGAAGAAACTGATCTCTCAGCAGGATTTCGATACCTATAAGACCGATGCCGCCGCCGCCCAGGCCCGGGTGGCATTGGATCAGGCCACGGTTGATCTGGCTCAGATTAACCTGAATTACTGCCTGATAACTTCCCCGATCGATGGAGTGACCGGAAAGCGGTTGGTTGATCCCGGTAACATCGTCACCGCCAACAGCGGCAATCCCCTGGTAAATATTAAGTCCGTTGATCCGCTCTATATTGATTTTTCCATCCCCGAACGAAAACTTTCCGGGGTAAAGGCGGCAATGGCGTCGGCAACTCTGAAAGTGGAGATATCTCCCGCCGGTGATACAGATGGCCCCTATTCCGGTGACCTCCAGATGATAGACAATACCGTCGACGATACGACCGGTACCATAGCTCTTCGGGCCACCATCCCCAACCCGGACCGGGTTCTCTGGCCGGGCCAGTTCGCGAACGTCAAGCTTATTGTCTCTACCATGAAAGACGCGATCCTGGTTCCGATCTCCGCTGTCCTGCTCGGCCAGAAAGGAATGTATCTCTATGTAATAACTGGTGATAACAAAGCCGATCTGCGGGATAAGATCACGGTAGGACAGGGAGAAGGCGGCAACCTGGTAATTGAGAAGGGGATCAAGGCGGGAGAGAAGGTAGTCACCTCCGGCCAGATGGGATTATCCCCCGGCGCTCTGGTCCGGATCACCACCGGAGATAAGAAGGGGGAGGGAGAAGCAGGGAAGAGCGGGGAGAAGTAGGGATAAGCAGGGAGGAGTAGGGCAAAATGCTACTCCAGCGTGTAAATTTATATTGTTATATTAAAATGTTATAGATAAAGAAGCGCCGGTGCCAGTAATTTAAACTATTTTTTTCGGAGAAAAAAATACTAAAGGAACGTGCGGCCTCTGGACTGCCGAAGCGAAAAGCAAACCCAAATAATTATATATCTCACTCGACACCACGGAATCAAATATCCGTGGAGAATAATTCAAAACTATTTTTTTCGGAGAAAAAAATAATGGGATTTTCAGAAAAATTCATCCGTCGCCCGATCATGACCATCCTGATCGTGATAACACTCCTGATGGGCGGTCTGATAGCCTATACTCAGCTCCCGGTCAGCGATCTCCCCTCGGTTGACTACCCGGTGATGACGATTACGGTTGTCTACCCCGGGGCCAGTCCCGAGCTGATGGCTTCATCCTGCGCATCTCCCATTGAAGATGAGTGCATGGAGATACCCGGACTCAATACAATTATCTCGGATAATCGAGCCGGGGTTACTTCCATAACTCTCAGTTTCGAGCTGGATAAGAATGTCGATCTGGCCGCCCCGGATGTCCAGGCGGCGATTACCCGCGCCCAGGCTAACCTTCCCGGCGATCTTCCCTCTCCTCCGACCTATGACAAGAGCAACCCCGCCGACCAGCCGATCATCTATATTATTCTCAACTCCGAGACCATGACCGGGGGGGAACTATATGATTACGGCCATAAGTCAATCGGGCAGCGGATCAACATGATCCAGGGAATATCCAAGGTTGATATCTACGGAGCCAAACGGGCGATCCGGGTCCTGGTCGACCCCGATAAACTGGCTACACTCAATATAGGATTTGATGAGGTTGCCAAGGCGCTCGGCAGCGGGACGGTGACTATTCCGGGGGGGGATCTGAATGGAAAGTACCGGACCTTCTCAATCGAGCCCAAAGGCCAGCTCATCAAGGCGGAAGAGTATGAAGACCTGATAATCGCCTACCGTAATGACGCTCCCATTCGGATCCGGGATGTAGGAAGAGCGATTGACAGCATCGAGAGCGATGTGGTCAACGTCGACTACGGGGATAAAGAGAATGGAATGAAGGCCGGGTCGATCGTGGTTGCCGCCACCCGTTCCTCCGGCGCCAATACAGTAGCGCTCTCCCAGAGGGTACGCGCCCTCCTCGAAGAGATTGGCCCGACCCTTCCCGGTTCTCTTAATGTTCAGATCTTCTATGATAAAGCGATTCAGATCAAGGAATCAATCCAGGATGTGGAGACGACTATTCTCATCGCCCTGATTCTAGTGATCCTGATTATCTTCCTCTTCTTAGGCCGGCTCTCCGATACCATGGTTCCGGCCGCGGTGCTCCCGGTGACCCTCTTCGGAACTTTTCTGGTAATGCTTTTTGCCGGGTTCAGTCTCAACAACCTCTCTTTAATGAGCCTCACCCTCTCGATCGGTTTCCTGGTCGATGACTCGATTGTGGTTCTGGAGAATACTGTCCGGCATATCCAGGCCGGGAAGAAGCCGATGGCCGCGGCGATCAGGAGTATGGAAGAGATCACCGGGACGGTAATCTCTACCAGTATCGCCCTGGTGGTGGTCTTTATTCCCCTGGTCTTCATGGCCGGGGTGGTGGGGCGGAATTTTAAGGAGTTCGCCCTGACGGTTATCTTTGCCATCATCGTCTCTACTATTATGGCCCTGACCCTCTCCCCGATGATGTGCGCTCGGGTCCTGAAAGGGGGGAAGGCGACCAAGTCCCGACTGGAAAAGTTCTCCGACGCTTTCATCAAGAATATCGTTGGCAAGTACGCCGTGGCTCTCAGCTGGGTTTTGAAGCGGAAGTACCTGACCATCCTGGGAGGGGTGGGCTGCATGGTGGGGATTGTTTATCTGTTCGTAGCATTACCCAAGACTTTTATGCCGGTGGGAGATAGCGGTCTTTTTTACGGACAGTTTATGGCGCTCCAGGGGACCAGCACCGATCAGATCCGTCAGTTTCAGGGCAAAATAAATGAACTTATTAATGATAATCCGGCCGTGCAAAACCTTCTCACCGTGACCGGAAAACAGACCGGCGCCGATCAGAGCACCGGGATGATCATCGCTACTCTGAAACCGGTCAGTGAGAGGAAACCGATCGAGACGGTAGTGGATGAGTTGAATGTATCTCTCTATTCATTAGCCGATCTGGGAATGGTCTTCATGATGCCTCTCCCCTCCCTGGTTCTGAGTTCCGGGGCGGAGAGTACCGCGACCGGCAGCCAGTATTCCTATGTCCTCTCCGGGCAGGACCGGGATGAGGTCTATCAGGCCGCCGCGGAGATGGAAGCAAAGATGCGGGCGCTGCCCTATTTCAGCGGAATCCAGAGCAGTGTAAAACTCGATCTCCCCCAGTTGAATATCAAGATCAACCGGGATCGCGCTTCGGCCCTGGGGATTACGGCCTCGGATATCGAGACCGCGCTGGGGATGGCCTTTGCCAAGGGGAGGACCGCGACCTATCTGACCGATGTCGATCAGTACTGGGTGATCCTCTCCGCCGAGAATAAAGACCGGACCGCCCCCAACGATCTCTCCAAGATCTATCTCCGTTCATCCGGGACCGGGAAACTGGCCCCGTTAGGTTCGGTCTGCGAATGGGAAGCGGGGGTCGCGCCCCAGAACGTCCCTCACCATAATCAGCTCAACGCCGCGACTCTCTCCTACAACCTGGCCCCGGGGGTCCCGCTCGGTGACGCGACCAAGGCCCTTAATAAGATCGCCGCGGAAGTTTTGCCGCCTTCGGTGGGCGGAGTGATGCAGGGCCAGGCCCAGGAGTTCGAGGACGCGATCCAGTCCCTGATAGTCCTGATGATTGTCGCCGTCTTTATCCTTTATGTGATCCTGGGCATCCTTTATGAGAGCTATATCCATCCTTTCACGGTTCTGACCACACTCCCACCCGCCGCCTTCGGGGGGCTCCTCACTCTCTATATCTTCGGCTCCGAACTCTCTCTTTACGCCTACATCGGTATTTTCATGCTCCTGGGGATTGTCTCCAAGAACGGGATCATGATGGTGGACTTCGCCAAGCAGAACATGGAGGAAGGGGGGCAGAATGCTTACGATGCCATCTATGACGCCTGCCTGACCCGGTTCCGCCCGATCCTGATGACCGGCGCTTCGACCATCATGGGAGTAATGCCGATCGCGATCGGTCTGGGCGCGGATGCCGCCGCCCGCCGCCCGCTCGGTCTCCTGATCGTTGGCGGTCTGGCTTTTGCCCAGGTGATCACCCTATTCATTACCCCGGGTATCTTCCTCTATATGCAGGCCTTCCAGGAGAAGTTCCTCGACCGCTTCGAGCTGACCCGCTCCGATGCCTATCGGATCAGGATGGAGAAGGAAGAGGAAGTTAGCAGTAATCAGTGAGCGGTAAGCGGGGATCGAGTTGTGGACAACTCATGCTCGATCGTGAACGCGTTGTCCACTGATATGCGAATGGATCTAACCACTGCGATCCTGTAGCCGCGGTCGCTGACCGCGGAGACCTGGGCCGAGGTCAGCGACCTCAGCTACAGAGCGGGGCTCCATTCCCCAATCCCCAAGTCAGGATATCAGGAAATCAGGATATCAGGTGGCCCGCGGGGAACCAGCTCCTGCTCTTCCCCGCTCCTCCCTCCTCCTCCCTGCTTCTCCTATTCCCCATTCCCCAGTTCAGGATATCAGGGGATCAGGGGATCAGGTGGCCCGCCGGGAACCAGCTCCGGACATTCCAATTCATCACCCATCAGGGGTTTTCGTTTGGGAACTCGATCAAAAACCTTCTTGGATGCTCCTTTGCGGGCGTATTTTTCCCTTGACCGTTCCCTTTTGCCGTGACATATAGCTCCTGCTTAAATTAGCGTCTTTGGCGCTAACGTTAAAAATTGAAAACGTTGAAAAATAAAGACATTGAAGATCGTTGAAGACCGTTAGACACCTCGTTAAATATGGGGTAAGAATATTTTTTCTTATCTAATTTTATAATAGTATTGAAAAAGGAGTTTTATTATGGTAACAAAAAAGAGATCAAAACCCGCTGCCGCGGGGAAAGGGAAGGCTCCCGTCCGGAAGACGGCCGCGAAGAAAGTGACTGCTAAAAAGCCGGCCGCCAAAAAAGCGGCACCGAAGAAGGTAACCGCGAAAAAGACTGTGGCGAAAAAGGCTCCGGGGAAAAAAGCGGCTCCGAAGAAGGCGGCGGTTAAAAAGACTTCGGCCAGAAAAGCCGCTCCGAAAAAGACCACCGCGAAAAAATCGGTTGTTAAGGAGCCGGCAGTTAAAAAAGCCCCTCGAGAGAAGGCACCGGCAGTGGCAAAGACACCCGCCCCGAAACCCGCGGCGAAACAGTTAGACCGGTATGAGATCCACCTCCGGATCAGCGAAGCGGCGTATTACAGATTCGTCAATCGAGGATACCGCCACGGCCAGCACATCAGTGACTGGTACGATGCGGTGAAAGAGATTCTTTCGGATCTTTAGCCGGACCCGAAAATTTCAATAACCTCTAAGGAAAGCAGGAAGGCAGGAGAGGGGATTATTTAAATTTTCCTGATTTCCTGCTTTCCTTAGAGGAAAAGTTGCCCGAACGAAGCGAGGGCTAAGTTCTTTGCCGGGCTGTCTTCCTCGGCGGTTGGCGGCTTGAGTTCTCTTTGCCCGGGATCGGGGGGGAGTCGGTATAACTTCGGCGGTCTTCGATCTCTACCTCATGAATGCCGTTCTCCTTCTCCAGGGTAATGCCGTCAAATGGGACCCCGCGGAGGTCGCGGGCCAGGACCTCGATCCGGTCCGGATAGATATCCGCCGTACAGAAATTGTGGAGGCGGGCGGACTGGATCATATGGGGGTTGGGGAGCTGGTTGGGCTTGGAGAGGGTGTCTCCTCCTCCGCCGGTAATGATATAAGGGATCCCCTCTTTGTGGAATCGTTCGTAGTTATGGATATGCCCGGCAAAGACCAGATCAACGCCGAACTCCTCCAGAACGGGAAGGAAATGCTGGCGGGTCTTGAGCGATCCCCCGGGCCAGGGCCAGGAAGTGGAGTAGGGGGCCTCGTGGAAGAAAGCGATCTTCCACTTCTCCTCCGAGATGGGAAGTTCCTTCCGGAGCCAGTCGGCCTGCCGGGCCAGCTCCCGGGTGCTGTCCAGGCCGAAGAAGGCGGCCGGTCCGTAAACGGCTTTGAACCAGGAGTTGCCGCCGGGAGGCGCGACAATCTCGTAATAGCGGTGGCTGTTCTTATCGTGGTTGCCCGGGACCCCGAGAAAGACGGTATTCTCCAGTAGTGGTCCGGCCGGTTCTCCGAATTGAAGATCCCATTGCTCACTCTTCAAACCATCCTGGACATAATCTCCGACATGGAGTACCACCTCCGCGCCCGATAGGAGAATATCCTCGACGACCCGCCGATGAATCGGGACCCCCCGCTGATTGTCCCCGTAGACCGCGAAGCGGAAGAGAATATCGGAATCTTCCGGGAGGGCAAGGGCTTCGGTTTCAATGGGGGGGAGGGGGCGTTCCCAGGCTTTCTTCCTCTGTAATTTTTTTCTAACTGGTCTCGGACGGTTATTCACAACTCATCACCTGGCAGTGGCCTTCGTCTGGGAACTCGATCGAGAACCTTCTTGAATGCCCCTTTACGGGCATTCTTTGCCCGTGCTTCAATGTATTTTTCCGTAGTGAGAGCGGAGATCTTCTCTGATACCGCGGAGGTTATAAAGAGGTTGATGGAGACGCCATCCTCTCTGGCGATTTCTCTGATATGCCTATGAATCGAATCCGGCAGTCGCAAATTTAATGCACTCATTTTAATTCTCCCAATAGGTCTGCTGGTGTAATAATTCGTACTTTGAATACGGACGACCGTGCCAAGTCGTTACTATAATATGGTGCCATTTGTGCAAGGTTATTTTCGCCCCTATTTTAAATATAGGTGTCGCGTCTTGACATTCAACTTAACGCGTGCTGGATTAGTTCCCCCACTGAAAATTGGATCGTTAAGTGTTAAGTTGAATGTCAAGACGCGACACCGGTAAGTTTGTTCTCGTATTCGGCGTGGACCCGGTAGTAATCTTCATATTTCTCCTCTGTCGCACGCTCCAGTTCGGCCAGTTCCCGGTTGAGGCGGAGGATATCCGGGACGATCTGTTTCTCTGAGGCGGTGATCAGGTCCCGGGTGATCTCGGACTGTTTCTCTTCCATCGCCGCGATCTCTTTCTCTAATCGTTCAGTCTTGCGCTTTAACGGCTTGATTGTTTTATTGTAGATATTTCTCCGTTCCGCCTTGGCCCGCCGAATCTCCGCCTTATTAATAATCTTATCCGCCAGCTGATTCTTCTTCCTCTGTTCTTCTTTCATCCACCCGATCTGCTCCAGGAATTCATCGTAGGTACCGAGGAAGAGCCGGATCCGGTCGTCCTGGAGCACGATCAGTTTCGTGGCGACTTCGCGGAGGAAGTATTCATCGTGGGTGACTATCAGGGCGGCGCCTTCGAATTCTTTCAGTGAATGGATAATGGCATGACATGACTCTATGTCCAGGTGATGGGTCGGTTCATCAAGCATGAGCAGGTTGGCGGGGGTAGCGATGACTTTCCCCAGCATGACCCGACAGATCTCTCCCCCGGAGAGGACCGCAATTCTCTTTAACGCGTTATCCTTGGTGAAGAGCATTGTCCCGCAGATCGATCGTGCCTTTCCCCGATCCCCAATGGCCAGCGATGAGAGGATCTCTTCCTCGATAGTATGCTCGGCGTGGAGATCACCGGCATCGGCCTGGTCGAAAGAGGCGATCTTTACCCGGGGATGAGTCTTCACTTCGCCATTCTGAGGGGTCAGTTTCCCCTCCAGCAGCCTCAAGAGGGTCGATTTCCCGGCCCCGTTCCGCCCGATAATACAGATCTTATCGTCCGCCTGAAGTGTGAAAGAGAATGAATCGATCAGGTTTGGAGTGCTCCCGGAATAGCTGAAGGAGATATTTTCAACGGTCATGACATTCTTGCCGGGGCAGGGGGCATAAGCGAAGGAGAAGTCCAGGTTTTCGATGGATCCCAGCCGGTCGGTCAACCGCATCTTCTCCAACCGTTTTACCCGGGACTGGACCTGGCTGGCCCGGCGGGCTTTCGCCCGGAACCGGTTGATAAACTCCTGTTCTTTCTTTCGGATCTTCTCATCATTGACCCTCCGCCGTTCGTGTACATCCTCCTCGGCCAGGATCTGCTGGTAATACCGCTGGGTGGCGCCGCCGATCTTCCGGATCGCCCGGCGATGGATGCCCATAGTGTGGGTGATGATATTATCCATAAAGGCCCGGTCATGGCTGATGATCATCAGTTCTCCCGGCCAGGACCGGAGAAAGCCGGTCAGCCAGCGGATGGAGAGGATGTCGAGGAAGTTGGTCGGCTCGTCAAGGAGGAGGAGATCGGGCCGGGAGACCAGGAGTCGGGCCAGGGCGATCCGCATCTGGTACCCGCCGGAGAATTCGGCCGGTGGTCTTTCGAAGTCATCTTCCGCGAAACCCAGGCCGGAGAGGATCTTCTTTACCTTCCAGGTATCCTCCTTCTCCTCCGGCGCCAGCCCCAGGCAGCCCTCCTCCAGGACCGTCGGTTCCTCACAGCGGATCATCTGGTCCAGATGCCCGATCTTATAATCTTTCGGAGTGACAATCTCTCCGGAATCGCAGGGTTCCTCTCCCGTGATCATCATGAAGAGCGTGGACTTCCCGCTGCCGTTGCGGCCTACCAGCCCAAGCCTATCACCGGGTCCGAGTGAGAAGGAAGCGTTCTCGAAGAGAACCTGGTCACCGAACTGCTTTTTTAGATTGGTCGCGGTTATCATGGGAAAACAGTGAAATCTTGTAACACTTTAGCTCTTTGAAATTTTTACTTTGATTCAGTTTCACTCGTGGCGGCGACCTTCAGGTCGCCACTAAGTGGCAGCCTGAAGGCTGCCGCTACGAGGCACAAGGTTCTCGGCGACTTTATAAGTTCAAAGCGCAAAGTGTTACGAAATTATTATTTTGTTTCTAATAAAATAAAGAGGGGATAGTAGCAGAAGTAGGATACAGGTTGCAAGGTGCAGGATGTCGTAGCGAAGCGGAGACCCCGCCGCAGGCGGGGCAAGATACAGGATGTCGCAGCCCTGATAAATCGGGGTAGACTGCGCGGAGACCCCGCCGGCAGGCGGGGCAAGATGTTGTAGCCACGATAATCCCCTATTAATACTTCCCTCCTTCGTTAAAGCCCCGAAACAAGTTCGGGATGCAAGCACTTCGGCGGGCAGGCGCGGCGGAGGCGGGGTAGACCGTGAGGAGATCCCACGGGTAGGCGGGACAGGTTTCACCGCGTAGAGTAACGGGTTCAAGTAAAAAGATAATTTATTAAGACCGAGATCGGAAGAGCACACGTCTGAACTCCAGTCACACTGATATATCTCGTATGCCGTCTTCTGCTTGAAAAAAAAAACAAAAACACACAAAATTTTATAATTCTAGATAACAACTCCAGTCCAACTTATGTACACATCATACCATCACATGT
>CAKZYZ010000098.1 GCA_937885075.1 uncultured bacterium
CAATACCCCCTTGAGGGGTACGAAGAAAAACAAAGAAAACTATGGAATTTTCCTTTGTTTCTTCAAATTCCTTCGTGAACTTCGTGTTCTTCGTGGTTTAAAAGGCTTTTCGAGTAAGGTCAAGCTAGATAAGCTTCCGGTAAACCACGTAAACTAGTGGTCATGGCTTGGTGCTGTAGCCGCGGTCGGTGACCGCGGAATGTCCGGCAGCTATCGGGTCCGCGGTCACCGTCCGCGGCTACAGGGTCAAAGGGACCCCGACAAATTGTGAGGAAATATTTGTGTTTTCTTTCGTGAACTTCGTGTTCGTGGTTAAAAAGGCTTTTCGAGTAAGGTTAAGTAAGTGAAAATATTATCCGATTTCAGTGAGACTTTTCCCGGGCTGGTGGTGGGGATAGGGAATTTTGACGGGGTACATCGCGGGCACCGGGAGATAATAGAGGCGATTAAAAAACTGGCCGGCCCTGATGGAACCCCGGGGATTATTACCTTCCAGCGCCATACCCGTCTTTCGGGAGAAGAGCAAGCAAATAAACTTCTGACGACAGTAGGTCAGCGGCTGGATTATTTTCAGGATGCCGGAATAGCTGCCTGCTGGGTAATTAATTTTAATAATGATTTTGCCGATCAAAGCCCAGAAGATTTTATAGTTGAGACTCTGGTCGGACAGCTCGGGATCAGGGGAGTATGTATCGGTGAAGGTTTCCGATTTGGCGTCGGTCGGCGGGGAACGGTAGCAATGCTGACCGAGATGGGGAGAGAGTATGATTTTCAGGTTCGCGAGATCCCGACCGTAAGGGTAGGGGAGAGAGAGGTGCGAAGTTCCATTATTCGGGAGCTTATTAAGGGTGGGAACCTGGAAGAAGTAGATACTCTGTTAGGGCATGATTACTGCCTGACCGGTCAGGTGATCAAGGGGCGGGGGAGAGGAGAGAGCCTGGGGTATCCTACCGCGAACTTTCACCCGGAACAGCTTGTCCCGGGAGACGGTGTATATATCTGCCGGATTGACGCGGGGTTCGGAGAGTTGCCCGGGATGTTGTATGTGGGAACCAGGCCCACATTCAGAGTTTCCGGAGATCTGGAAGTGATAGCGGAAGCTCATATCTTCGATTGGTCCGGGATCCTTACTGGGAAAAGAATAAAAGTATGCTTGTATAAAAAATTGAGAAAGGATATAACATTCAACCATTCTACGGATCTTTCTCTTCAGATCAGTAAAGATGAGGAAGAAGCCCGGAGATATATAGAGGGAAACCCTAAATAATAAATAAAGTATGATAACTTTATAGGAGCAAAGGAATGAGTGAAGTACGCACAGAGAATGAAGAGATTATTGAGTCTCTCGGCTATCATAGCCGGGATACCGGATCTTCAGGGGTTCAGATTGCTATTTTAACCTCGCAGATCCTGAAATTAACCGAACATATGAAGGCTAACCATAAAGACTTCCGCACCAAGCGCAGTCTGCATATTATGGTAAGCAAACGTCAGAAACATTTGAAATATCTCAAGAGAACCGCCCCGGAAAAGTACCGGGAAGTGATAAAGAAATTAAAGTTGAGAAAATAAACTATAAAGTAATATTTTAGAGTTGGCTTAAGTCATATTTGTATATGGAAGAAGGTAGCTTACGAGGCTTGTAAAGAGGCCGGATATTGCATTAGAAGGAGTTGTTGTATTATGGAAATTAGAAAAAGTTGTCAGATGGGTGATAAAACCCTGGAAATAGCAACCGGCGAATTAGCCCGGCAAGCCGATGGAGCAGTTACTGTTACCTGTGACGGGACAGTTGTCCTGGTGACGGTGGTAGCGGCGGATAGCTGCCGCGAGGGGACAGATTTTTTACCCCTTACAGTTGATTATCGGGAGAAAACCTCCGCGGCGGGAAAGATCCCGGGAGGTTTCTTTAAGAGGGAAGGGCGTCCCACCGAGAAGGAAATATTAACCTGTCGTCTGATCGACCGTCCGCTCCGGCCCCTCTTCCCGGATGGGTTGAGAAATGATCTTCAGATTGTGGCCTGGGTTCTGTCGGCCGATGGTCAGAACGATCCGGACATCCTCTGCATCAACGGTGCGTCCGCCGCATTGATGGCTTCGGGCATTCCTTTTGCCGGACCGATCGGCGGAGTGCGTATCGGCATGATCGGAGAAGATTTTATCATCAATCCTACCACCGCTCAGATGGAAGAGACCCGCATGGATCTGGTTCTGGTGGGAACAAAGAATTCGGTCAATATGGTGGAGGGCTGGGCCGCTGACCTGAGTGAGGATATTATTCTCCGTGCGATTCAGGCCGGACAGAACGCGCTGGGACCGATTATTGATATCCAGAACGAGTTAAAGGCGGAGGTTTCTGCCGAACCCCGGGAATTTGATCTTCAGATTCCGTCGGATGAATTGATCCGGCAGGTTGATGATCGGGCGGTAGCTGAACTTATTCCGGTCCTGAATATCCAGGAGAAGAAAGCTCGGAGTCAGGCGACCTCAGATCTCAAGGAGACAATTTATGAGGAGTTCTTAGCTGCTGACCCGGAATTGGCCCGCTGGGCGTTCAGCGCGGCGTTTAAAAAAGCGCTGAAGAAATACAGCCGGAAGATGATTATAGAGGAAGGCAAACGGTCCGACGGCCGGGCCAAGGACGAAGTCCGTAATATCAGCTGCCGGGTGGGGGTGCTTCCCCGTACCCATGGTTCGGCTCTTTTCAATCGGGGAGAAACCCAGGCGCTGGTTACCGCCACTCTGGGCACCGCCTCGGACCGTCAGCGGATTGACGGCCTGGGAGAAGAAGAGAAGAAAAGCTTTATTCTGCACTATAACTTCCCCTCTTTCTCTACCGGGGAAGCCCGGATGAATCGCGGACCCAAGCGGAGAGAGATCGGCCACGGAGCCTTAGCGGAGCGTTCTCTGTCGCAGGTTCTTCCGAGCGATGAAGAGTTCCCCTATACTATCCGGATAGTATCCGATATTCTCGGATCGAACGGTTCTTCTTCCATGGCTTCAATCTGCGGGGGAAGCCTGGCCTTGATGGATGCCGGGGTTCCGATTAAGAAAGCCGTGGCCGGGATCGCTATGGGACTACTCCAGGAGGGTGAAAATACGGTAATTCTTACCGACATCCTCGGATCCGAGGACGCGCTCGGAGATATGGACTTTAAACTGGCCGGGACGGAAGACGGTGTCACCGGACTCCAGATGGATATTAAGATAGCCGGCATTTCCGAAGAGATAATGAAGGCCGCTCTGGCTCAAGCCCGGGTTGCCCGGCTTCATATTCTGGGAAAGATGAACGAAGTTCAGGCCGAGGCCAACGAAGATATCTCTCCCTACGCCCCTCAGATCCTCTCCATCCAGATAGATCCGGACAAGATCGGACTGGTGATCGGACCCAAGGGGAAGAATATCAAAGCGATGGAGAAGACCGGCGTGAAGATAGATATCGAGGATGACGGTCTGGTCGCCATATCCTCCACTGATATTGATGCCGCCCGCAAAGCCCGGGATACGATTGAGTTGATGACGGCGGAAGTAGAGATCGGTAAGACCTATCGCGGAAAGGTTAAGACCATAAAGCAGTTTGGCGCGTTTGTTGAACTTATCCCCGGCAAAGACGGTCTCTGCCATATATCCGAGATGGCTGAACATCGGGTTAACAAGGTAGAGGATGTCATGAACGAGGGGGATATGGTGGATGTGAAGGTGATCGCCATCGACAACCTGGGGAGGATCAAACTGAGTCACAAGCAAGCTGAATAGATAAGGCTTCCTCTAAAAGCTTTTGAAACCACGAAGAGCACGAAGTTCACGAAGGAATTTGAAAAACAAGTAAATATTATATAGTTCTATTTGTCTTTCTTCGTACCCCTCAAGGGGGTATTGAAAAAAATGTTCTTCGTGACCTTCGTGGTGAATATTCAGTTTCCCATCACAGAAAGTTAAAAATCCCTTTTCGAGTACGGTCTAGATAGATCTAGGTGAAAAAGAGATTTTATGTTTTTTCATACTTATGGTCTGAATGGAAACTTCCAAATCCAGGTCATTGTAAAGAGGGACGACGCATCTGCGCCATAGCCCTGGCGAAGGAGTAAAGCAATCTGTTAATTGTGCCCATCTCCGGTGGCTATGCGATTATTTTTAACTTTAGGCACTTTAGGCGCTTCTCCGCCGGAGGCGGATCAGCCTCTGGCTGAAAACTTTAGGCACTTCAGTTGCCCGAACGAAGTGAGGGCTACGTAATTTTATGACCGGTCCGAAGAAGTTATCACCGGCGTTGGGTTTGATTCTGATCGCGATCGGGATATTTATCGCGGTCAGTATTATCTCCTACCATCCCGGCGACGCGGGCAATTCCGGTTCGGGAGCGGGAGTTCTGAATTACAGCGGCCGGGTAGGGGCTGAGATAGCTCTCTACCTCCTGCTGGTAGTCGGCGGCACCGCCCTGGTTATCCCTCTCTTGATCTCAGCCGAGGGAGTCAGCCATTTAGTTCCTCACCAACTCCCGCCGCGCCCGGCCTCGGTCCGTTTTCTTTATGAGATCATTATCATTGCCGGGCTATCCCCTTTACTGAGCATCCAGACCTATATCTCTCCCCACCTGCTTGGTCCTCAGCTTGAGAAGATGTCCTTTGGCGGATGGTGGGGAGAGTTGATCAGTCACTGGCTCATGGAATATCTGGGCGGTTTCGGTACCCGGCTGGTCCTGGTGACGGTGGTGCTGGTCGCGTTCGCGCTCTTGACCGAGATGAAACCATTTATCTGGTTCGTAAAACTTCTCCGGAATATATTTTCCGCGATTGCCGGTTGGATCTCCCGGAGGAAGAAAGTGGTTTCTCCGGCAGCTACTCCCAGTCGCCGCCCGGTCCGGACTCAGAATAATACCGCTGCCGCGGATCGGAAGAAAGAAAAGGCCCGAGAACGAGAACTGGCGCGCGCGGCATTGATCATCAAACGCGAGGAGGATCTCCGCCGGGCTGAAAAACTGCGGGAGAAAGAAGAGAAAGAACGCGAGAAAGCGAGGAAGAAAGAAGAGCTGCGTCTGAAGAAAGAACTCGAAAGAAGAGAGAGAGAAGAGCTCCGCCGGCGGAAGGAGGTCGAAACGAAAGCGGCCGCGGCCAGTGCTAAGGCCAGTTCCCGGAAAGCGGAAGAGAAGAAGGTCCGTCCGTCCGGCGCAGGAGCTGCCCGGACCGGTACAGTCTTCCCGGCCCGAACCGAAGGAGCTCCTGACGCGCCCTACCAGCTGCCTCCCCTTGATATCCTCGATGTTCCTCCCCCGTTATCGGAGAGAGGGATTAAAAATAATAATTTTGACGAGTCGGCTATCCTGGAGAGGACCCTCCAGGAATTCGGGATTGAATCCCGGGTTATCGGCATTGAACGGGGCCCGGCCATTACCCGCTATGAGCTCCAGATCGCTCCCGGAGTAAAGGTCGGCAAAGTCAAGGCGCTCGATAATGATATCGCCCTGACCATGAAGGCTAAATCGGTCCGTATTCTGGCTCCGATTCCCGGGAAGGCGGCGATCGGGATCGAAATCCCCAACGTAAACACCAACCTGGTCTGCCTCCGCGAGATGCTTGACTCCCCCGAGTTTAGAAATAAGAAGCTTCATCTCCCGCTGGCGATCGGAAAGGATATCTCCGGGACTCCGATCATCGCCGATCTGACCGCCATGCCCCATCTCCTGATCGCCGGCGCCACCGGGTCAGGCAAGACCGTATGTATCAATTCGATTATTATGAGTCTCCTCTACTCCCGCACTCCTGATGAGCTGAAACTGATCATGGTTGATCCCAAGAAGGTGGAGATGGCCTCTTTCCATCGGCTTCCCCATCTGCTCTGCCCGGTTATCACCAACGCGGCAAAGACAGCCATGGCACTGGCCTGGCTGATCAAGGAGATGGAGGACCGGTACGATTACTGTGCCCGGGCCGGGGTTAGAAATATTCAATCCTATAATTCCCGCAAGGTGGACTCTGCCGGAGAAGCGGACGAGGATGGGGGAGGGATCCCGGATAAGATGCCCTACATCATACTCCTGATCGATGAACTGGCCGATCTGATGTTGGTAGCGGCCAAAGAGATCGAGACCTCAATCGCCCGCCTCGCGCATCTCTCCCGGGCGGTCGGGATCCACCTGATCCTGGCAACCCAGCGGCCATCGGTTGATGTTATTACCGGGATAATCAAAGCGAATCTCCCGGGACGGATATCATTCAAGGTGGCCGCCAAAGTTGATTCCCGGACGGTACTGGATGCCGGCGGGGCGGATAAGCTGCTGGGGAGTGGAGATCTGTTGTTTCTCCCCCCCGCGACCGATCAGTTGGTCCGGGCTCAGGGGACATACAGTCAGGATCACGAGATAGATGATGTAGTGGCATTTGTGAGCCGGCAGCGGGAACCGTCATTTGAAAAAGGTGTATTTCAGAAGAAGAGTATCTCCTCCGATGGCAGTGTAAGCGGGGGAGGGGGAGGAGGGGATATCTTCATCGAATCGGCAATTGATGTTATCAAGCAGACCGACCAGGCCTCGGTCAGTATGCTCCAGCGCAAGCTGAAGATCGGATATTCCCGGGCGGCTCGCATCATGGATGAACTGGAGGAGAGAGGAGTTGTCGGCCCCTACCGGGGAACCAAGGCCCGAGAGATCCTGATCGACACCTATGCCGGGGATGGTGCGGCGGAAGAGGAGGGGGACGAGGAGGAGGAATAATAAAGGGAAAATGACGAAATCCGAATGAGGAATGGCAATGCCATAATTCAAATGACGAAATCCGAATGAAGAATGACGAATGAATGTCCAAATCCCAATGCCTAAAGGAGCTTGCCTCGCATTCGGGTGTTTGAGCCGGCGGCTTGGGCTGGCGCAGGCACTTTGACATTTTGGCTTTGTCATTCTTTCGTCATTACTCATTCGGATTTCGTCATTAATTTGAGCCTATCTTTTTCTCAATTTATATATTTAACTTGCATAGAATGTCATTAAACTAATACTATTAAGCAGAACAAAAAGGCTCAAATATGGGTTACTTAGGCGAAAAGATTAAGAAAGCTCGCGTGGAGAAGAAATTAAGCATTGAAGATGCCGCGCTCGCGACGAAGATCAAGGCGGATTACCTCCGCGCGCTGGAGGAGGAGGATTATACGAATCTGCCTCCCCGGGCGTATGTAAAAGGATTCTTGAAGATCTATGCCGGCTATCTGGATATTGATTATTCATTATTGCTTCAGTTGTATGATGAAGAGTATGAATCCCAGGATGCCCAGGTGGTCTTCTCGGAACCAAATGCAGCGTCTCTTCCTCTTATCCCGGGGATTAAGTGGAAAAGTTTGGCGGGGGTCCTGGGTGCGGCGATTGTTATCGCCTTGATAATCTGGGGAGGAATCAGACTCCTGAAAGGGGATGGAAGTGACAATGGCTCATCGATTCACTTTACCCGGGTTGACAACCCTTATTCCCCTGAGACCATCGAGCGCATTCCCCTGGATGAGACTGTGTTGGGAGAGAAGACAAAGTAGATAACGGCCCCCCCCCTACCTCGGACCCATTGCAGTCCACTAATTGATCCCTCTGCCCGCCACCGTTTGGTGTCGTTGAACGTTGAAAGTTGAGCGCCCTGCCCGCCATAGCTTTAGCGGAGGCTGGTTGAATGTTCCCCCGAAATAATCGGGATGCAAGCAGATGTTCAGTCTTTCTCCCCCCCTAGCTCTCCCCCTTTATTAGCCGCAAAAATGCGCAAAATTCGCAAAAATATAAAAACTTCTAAAAATCATTCTGCCATTAATTCTTTTTCTTTTAATAGTCCTGTCTGCAATAGTCCTGTCTCTAAGTTTTTTGTTTTTTGATCGTCCTGTTTTTATCCCCTTTTAATCGTTGTCAAAAACTCCGTTCTGATCGAAGTCGGGGAGATAGCTGTGATGACTCTCCAGTTCCTGAACCCAGCCTCGGTGAAACCCTAACCGGTGCATCTCATCTACGACCTGAGAGTATTCTTCCTTCAGAAGTGTTCGTCCTAATACAGGATGGTTTCGGACCCGGGGCGGAGGATGGTACTGGGCCATCAGTGATATATGGATGTCGGGGGAGAGCTTCTCCGCGATGAAGCGTAGGCATTCCTTGCTGTTCTCCACCGCCCCGGGGAGGACCAGGTGGCGGATGATCATCCCGGAACGGATGGTTCCGTCAGGATTGATTATGAGATCGGCGCCTTTCTGCCGGAAGATCTCTTTCAAAGCCTCCCCGGCGATGAAGGGATAGTCCGCCGCTCCGGAGTACTCTTCCGCCAGGGCCCGATCCTGATATTTCAGATCGGGGAGATAGAGGCTGATCTCATCTTCCAGTTCCTGGATTGTCTCTACCCGGTCATAAGCGGAGGTATTGAAGACAAAAGTCTGATCTCTTCGGTGTGCCTTCAATTCGGAGATAATCTCTCTCATTGCCGGGACGTAATGCGATGGGGAGACAAATCCCACCCCCCGTGCTCCCCGGTTTAAAACGTCTTCTATCCGCTCGATTACATCCGGAAGGTTCATCCGGAATTCTTGCGCCTGTGATTTATTACTGGATATCTGATAATTTTGGCAGTAGATACACTGGAGGTTGCAGTGGGCGAAGAAGACATTACAGATCCCGGTCTCTCCCGAGACCGGCGGTTCTTCTCCCCGGTGGAGACAGATCGAGGCGATATAGAGATCGCTTCCGGTCCGGCAGTAACCATCTTCCCCCGCACCTCTCCGGACCCGGCAGTCCCGTGGGCAGAGAGCGCAGACTTGATCATTGTTGTTGGCAGTAGTTGGCATATAGAATAGCGCCTTTGGCGCTATCGTTGAAAAATAAGGACGTTAAAGATAAAAAACGTTAAAGATCGTTGAAATCCATTGCAAGGCAAAGTCGGTGAGAGAACAAAATTTCTTTAATCTAAATTTTATGTGATCTCTCTGTCTCCGTGGTTGTTACAAGCGCAGCGATCCTACAACTCCTACAAAGAATGCCGCAGGCATTCTGATCCTCCAAGTTCTTGAGCGAAAGCGAAAGGACGATACTACTGATTATTAATTTGCATCCTGAAGATAATAATATACTATCAAAAGATAAGGCAGCAGCACAACTTTTGCGGAGTGGAAATTATGAAGGCGGTGATCCAGAGAGTTAAAAAAGCCGGGGTTGAAGTGGGGGGAGATATCATATCCCGGATCGGATCGGGTTTTCTGGTCCTGCTGGGTGTAACCCATGGTGACACTGAGAAAGCGGCGAGCGCTCTGGCCGATAAGATTGTCAAGCTCCGGGTCTTTGAAGATGAAGGGGGGAAGATGAACCGCTCTCTCGGGGATATCGGAGGAGAGATACTGGTTGTCTCCCAGTTCACCCTTTATGCCGACTGCCGGAAGGGTAGGCGACCCAGTTTTATCGATGCCGCACCACCGGAAGAGGGAAATCGTCTCTATGAATATTTCTGCCAATGCTTGAAGGATATGGGTTTCCCCCCGGAAAAAGGTATCTTCGGAGCGAAGATGCTGGTCAGCCTGGAGAATGACGGTCCGGTGACGATAATATTGGAGAAAGAAAGTGCCTAAAGAGATAAAGAAGTTATAAGTGCCTAAAGTGCGCTAAAGTGCCTAAAGTTTCTTATTTTTCTCCGAAAAATAAGATTGTACAAGCATTAAACCAATATTGCAGACATACCTAAAATAAATTCGTGTAATTCGCGTAATTCGTAGTATATTTCTCTTCAATTAGCGAAGATTCGCGAGATTCGCGGTTTAATTAATTGCGAAGCTAAGCTTTACAATGAAAGACCCTTATTTCCTTAACATTATAGTCCCGGCATTCAATGAGGAGCTTAATATCTCGGAGACGATCCGGACCATTCATGAGATTCAGTCCCGGGTCAATCTGCCGCATAAGCTGATCGTTGTAAACGATAACTCCACCGATCGGACCCGGGAGATTGTCAGGGAGCTCCAGGATAAATATGATAATCTGGTCCTGATCAACCGGCGGGGTAATCATGGACTGGGGAGGTGTCTGAACCGGGCCTATGAAGAGGTGGAGGAGGGAGTTGTTGTCGCGGTGATGGCCGACCTTGCCGATGACATTAACGATATCCCCAAAATGCTCGATAAGATCAAGGAAGGATATGACCTGGTCTCGGCATCCCGGTATATACCGAATGGATCGGGAGAACACGAAGACCGCTTTAAGCATTTTCTCTCCCGCTTCCTCGGCAAGACGCTTCAGCTTTTGATCGGACTACCTACTAATGACGCGACCAACGCCTATAAATTATACCGCGTCTCAATCCTGGATAAGATCGGGATCTTGCGCTCCGACAATTATACTACCGGCCTGGAGCTGACAGTAAAAGCCCATCTGAGTGGTTTCAAGATTGCCGAGGTCTCCACGGTCTGGCACGATCGGGCGGAAGGGAACTCCAGTTTTAAGATTTTTAAAGTGGCGCCGGAGTATATGCGATGGTTTTTCTGGGCCATATGGAATCGGATGAAAGGCTCAATGACGAAACCCGAATGAGGAATGACGAATGAATGTCCAGATCCCAATGCCCAAAGGGGCCTGCCTTGCGTACGAGTGCTTTCGGCCGGCTTGCGGAACCAGCTTAGCGTAGGCACTTCGTCATTAGGGCTTCGTCATTCTTTCGTCATTCCTCATTCGGATTTCGTCATTTAAAATAATAATTCTTTTGATAATGAAAGCCCCACTATAAATCGCAAAATTCAATAGGAACTATTACTTATGACAAAGCCTTTCATTCTAATCACCAATGATGACGGTATCAATGCCCGGGGAATATCCGCTCTGGCCCGGGAGATTCGAAAGATAGGAGAGGTGATGATCGTGGCCCCTGATTCGGAACAGAGCGCTGTCGGGCATGCGATCACACTCACCGAACCGCTCCGGGCTAAAAAAATATACCGGGACGGCATCTTCTTCGGCTATGCTGTCAACGGGACTCCGGCCGACTCGGTGAAGTTAGCGGTTAAGTCCCTCCTGGATAAGAGCCCCGATCTGGTCATATCCGGAATAAATCTGGGGCCGAATACCGGGACCAATGTCATATATTCCGGGACAGTCTCCGCCGCCACCGAAGCGGCTATTATGGACTTGAAGGCGATCGCGGTCTCCCTCGGTACTTTCACTGATCCCGACTATGGTCCGGCAGCGCGATTTGTCCGCAAATTGGCCGAGGAGGTTCTCTCCCGGCGCCTCCCTTCCGGGGTTCTTCTCAATGTGAATGTTCCTCCGATCCCGGAGAACGAAATCATGGGAGTGAAGGTGACACCGCAAGGGATCGCGCGATTTCAGGAAGTGATGGAAGAGAGGATAGATCTCCGGGGAAGACCCTATTACTGGCTGGGGGGAGAGATGGATTATCCGGATAATGATCCGGGATCTGATCATACGGCGTTGATGAATAATTATATTTCGGTTACGCCTCTTCATTATGATATGACTAATTATTCCTTCCTCCCGGAATTAGAAGGGTGGGGGATTAAGAAAGTTGACGGTTGACGGGAAAAGACGGTTGACGGTTGACGGTTGACGGTTGACGGTTGACGGTCTATTCTTCTTATAAAAGTAAATTGGGGATGGTAGAATGAAGATATATACATGCATCATTGGAATGAGCTTATTATTTCTCTGCAGTATTTCCGGGTCTTTACGTGGAGCAGAGACCGCGAAGGTTGCGAAAAAACCACCGGATATCAAAGCACTAGTTAAGGCTTTAAAGGGGGACGCGGTTGAATCGCGGTTACGGGCTAAAGCGAATCTGATCAGGATGGGAGAAAAAGCGGGGCCGATTGTGATGCAAGTTTTAGCTGAGACCCCGCCGGGGAATACCTATGATCTGATTGAGATCCTGGCGATAATTCGATATAAGCCGGCGGCAAGCGATATTGAAAAAATCTGGCAGGATACCGAAAATCGGGCGGTTAAGTTAATGGCATCCCAGGCTCTCTGCCGGTTTGATTATAACTATGCCAGATATCAGGGCTATATCCTCAGCCGAACCAAAACCGGTGATGAGGATGAGCGTCTCAAAGCGATGCAGATGCTTGGTTATATAGGGGATAAACGGGTTGTCGATCCCCTGGTGAAGATATTCAACGACCGGAACCAGTCGGATCAGATACGTCAGGCCGCTATCTGGGATCTTGGTCATACCCCGGCCAAAGAGTCCGCCGAAGCACTGGTCAGGATGGTTAACGATCCAAAAGTTGATTGGTTCTATAAAGAGATTATAATAGCTTCCCTCCGGACGCTGGCAACCAATAAGGAGATGGCTCCGGTTGTCAGCGAATTATTGGAGAAAGCTCAAAATATTCCAGTACCGGCCCCGAAGGGAAAATAACTTGCTGTATCAGGATCTCAATGCCTCTAAGAGAAGCAGGAAGGCAGGAGAGGTGATTATTTTAAATTCTCCTGATTTCCTGCTTTCCTAAGAGGAAAAGTTGTGGAGCTAAGTTCGAATGACTAAAATCACTGCAGAAAGAACCGGTAGACAAATCTATAAGGCATTAAAAGGAGTAGTCTCGGCGCTAATATTTTTTCTTCTGATCCTGCCGACCGGGTGCGAAAAACCTCCCCCCGCCAAATATCTTTTTCGCTATCGCTTCCAGCCGGATGAGATTCTCAACTATAATGTCACGATGGATGGTAAGGGGGAAGTTACTCTGACGACTTTTTCCAGGAAGAAGGAAGCGGAAGAGATTACCCTCCCGGTTGATTTTAAGGGGAGGTTCCTACTGGAAGCTAATATTGATTCCGTAAGCTCTGCCGGGACTGCCGGGATCTCGGTCTCATATAAAGATTTCAGCTGCATGATTACCAATCGGGTCCGGGATCGCGAGACAACCATGCTGCTGACGGACCAGCTGATGAGGGTTGAAGAGGGCGGGAGAATCAAGAAAGAGTTGAAGGTAGGGGAGAGTGGATTCCCGCTTAATGGTATCGTAGGCAGTTCCTTTGAGATTGAGGTGGATTCACGGGGAAAATTGATCCAGGCTCAGGTTCCTCCCGATCCGGGGAAAGATTTTCCGTATATGAAGTTAGATAATCTCCTCGATCAAATTCAGCCGGAATTCCCTCTGGCCGCGATACCGGTTGGTACCAGCTGGTCGAGGGAAGTTAAGGTATCTCCACCCGAGTCGGGGCGCCCCTGGAATAGGGGCCAGATCTGGACGATAAAACTGGAATCTATCTTTCGGGGGTTTAAAGCTGGCGACGAGCGGGTGGCCATCATTGATCTCTCCGGTAATTTCAAACAGTCAATAGATTCGGAGGATAGTAGGGCGCAATTATCGGGGTTAAAACAATCTTCGCATACCCTGACCGGAACAATTGAATTTGATCTGGAAAAAGGATTGGTGCTATCAAATCAGAGCACGCTGAAACAGGAGCTTGATATCCTGATGGCAATTGAACAGATAGCGGCAGGAAGTAAAATCAAAGTCCATATAAATGATACTACTTCCATCACGGTAAAACTTGCCGCCCCAGAAGTTAAATAGATTAGCCACAAAGACACCAAGACACTAAGGAATGATCAGATAAACTGAAAAATCATAGCTATCACATCTTTAATTCTTTCCTTTGTGTCTTGGTGCCTTAGTGGCAAAAAGCCGCGAAGCTAAGTTCCATAGGAGGAGACCATGAACTATTTGAGAAAACATGGGGAAATATTTCTTGTCATTATTATCTGCATTACCGCCGCGTTATGGGGGTTAGCCCAGTTATGCCAACCACTCAGCGCCCCGTATAAAATTCTCCTGGTAGTGATGCTGATCTTCTGGGTTGTGGCATTTGCCTACTGCATATTCAAATCCGAATTTCCATTTTTTCGAGGCCATAAAGAGGTTATCGGTCTTACTATTCTGGTGGTCTATGTGATTATTCTCGGGCTGGCGACTGTCTCTGAGATATTTGAATTCGATTGGTTCTACTGGATTTAAATTTTTTCTGCGAAAAAATTTAATGTTGTTTTTGATCAATACGTTACTTTGTATTTGTAGTGTTAAGGTATTGCTATATCCGGTGTATTTGCTACTCAGGTCATAGGCCTTGGCTACAGAGTGGGCAAACCCGGCGAAGTTGTAGCCGCGGTCGCTGACCGCGGAAGCTAGGTCCAAGGTAAACGACCTCGGCTACAAGGTGGGCAAACCCGGCGAAGTTGTAGCCGCGGTCTCTGACCGCGGGGCGGAAGCCCGTGCTGAAAAAATAATTTCTGTCAAATAATCTCTGAAAATATCTCTGGTCTTTTAACATTTCTTCACGCAGTTCGCGGGGAAACAGTTCTTTGAAAAAATTGTAATATGGGCGGGCCATAAAACCCGCCCTTTTTATTGTGCCTGAGAAAAAATATTTTTATACACTGTCCAGCATAATCTGTCTGATTGCTTCTCTCTTCCTCATCAGTTGCGGGCAACCCGTGCTTTACAAGGAGACCCGGATGCTGATGGGGACTATAGTCTCCATCGAGATGGTAGTGGGTTCATCCGGAGTCGCGAACGGGATCATGGATAAGGTCTGGGCGGAGGCGGAGCGGTTAGAGCGGGTCTTCAGCCGATATCTTCCTGAGAGCGAGATTAGCCTGATTAACCGGGAGGCCTTTTACCGGCCGGTCCCGGTAAGCGATGAGATGATGAATGTACTCTCCCGCGCCGCGGATATAAGCCGGCTCACGGACGGAGCGTTTGATATCTCTGTTGGTCCTCTCATGAAGATATGGGGGTTCTTCCCGGAGAGAGAAGGGCGGATCCCGTCCGAAGCCGAACTGGCGGCTTGCCTTGCCCGGGTGGGTTGGCAGGCGATAGAGTTGAACCAATCCGAACGGACGGTTCATTTTTTAAAACCGGGGCTGGAGATCGATCTGGGAGCGTTGGCTAAAGGATATGTCGTAGATAGGTTAACGGCGCTTCTTATCGAAGAGGGGATCGAGAATGCCATCGTCAATGCCGGCGGTGATATTTACTGTCTGGGAGAATATCCCGGGGGGAGGAACTGGAGAATCGGGCTGGAGCATCCTCGCGATGAGGACGAAATCCTGACAGTCCTGGAGTTGAAGAACCGGGCGGTAGCTACTTCTGGCGATTATCGCAATTATTTTATCAGGAGCCGGTTGCGCTATTCGCATATTATCGACCCCGAGACCGGCCGGCCGTCTCAGTCAAAAGTGGTTGAAGTCAGTGTCATGGCCCCGGACTGCCTGACCGCCGATGGACTCGCTACCGCCATGTTCGTGATGGGCGCTGATAAGGGAATCAATCTTCTCAAAAAGATTGATGATGTGGATGGTGTTATCGTCACCGAAGAGGCGGGGGAGATCAAACTCTATTTTTCTGACAATTAGCCACAAAGGCACGAAGACACTAAGAAAAATCCGGAAAGTTGCGAAGTTAAGTCCCGTTGCGGAATTTTCCCGAAATATTTCGGGATCCCGAGTTGTTTCATATTAAGTCTCGGGACAATAACCTCTAAGGAAAGCAGGAAGGCAGGAAGATGAATATTTTAAACTCTCCTGATTTCCTGCTTTCCTTAGCGGAAAAGTTGCCCGAGGCGAATCCGAGGGCTAAGTTCCATCATGAAGAGTGTAACAACCCATTTCATTTTAGACAAACTCCTGGAAGAGAGATTGGTAGTCGGAGCGATCCTACTCTCCATCATCATCCTGATTACTTCCGGTGCGACCCCGGAACAGGCTGGATCTCAAGAGTCTGTTTTCCCGGTACAGGAAGAATTTAACCAGATGATGCAACTGGAGTTGGGATCGTCGGTCTCGGCCGCGTTATTCCGGGGATTGATGCTGATTTTTCTTACCCTGGCTGTCTCCGGAATTGTCTTGAATATCCAGGGGGTCGCCGGGCGAAACTTGAGATATTTTCATCCCGCCGATCCTCCGGAAGTAAGATGGGGAATCTGGCCGGTTCTAAAGATAGCCGCTTATTTCTTCTGTATTGTCCTGATTTTACAGAGACTGGAATCGGTCTTCTTCAGTATCTTCGGGATCTTCCAGGCCGGGATATATTATCAGTTGATGATCAGTAACGCTTCCTTTCAATTTTTGCTCATGATATTTCTGGTAATCTGTTTCCTGACCAAGTATCGGTATTCCAAACAATTTTCTCCCCCCGGAGCCGTCTCAATATTATCCCCGGGGAGCATCGTAGTGGATACTCCCCGGGAGAAGCAGAGTTCACCGATGGAACTCATGGGAATTTCGCCGGCAGGGTGGGGGATAAGTCTCCGGCAGGCATTGCGTGGTTATATCCTCTTCTTCCCCTCATTAATAGTACTCATGGTTATCTCGCTGCTGGCAACAAAGATCATCGGCCTCCCTTATCAGCCGCATCCGCTGGTTCAGCCCTTACTGGAGGCCGGAGAGAGTTCACTCCTCTGGCCCCTCTTCGCGGTTGCCATCCTGATAGGTCCTCTGGCGGAAGAACTATTTTTCCGCGGGCTGTTCTTCCCTGCCCTGAAGAGCAAGATGAGTGTCTCCGCGGCCGTGATCAGCAGTGCCGCTTTATTCGCGACACTGCATCTAAACTGGGCCGGCTGGCTACCGATCTTCGGATTGGGCATACTATTAGCATACAGCTATCAGAAGACCGGAGACCTCCTGGTCCCGATATTTATTCATGCTATTCATAACAGTCTATTTTTGACATTCACTGTGCTGCTGTTTGAGATAAAGAAGTTATAAGTGCCTAAAGTGCGCTAAAGTGCCTAAAGTTATTCGCTTTCGACCGGCTTTTCTGATTTTAGAATCCCATTTAAGCCAGGTGCCTATAGTAGGGAAAGATAAATATGAGGATGTTGAAGAATAAGCCGTTTAAAATATATTCTTAATATTGTTCAATGCTTGCACAATATTATTTTTCGGAGGAAAAATAATAAGCCGCATCTCTTAAGGTGCGCAATTATGTAATTACCTAATAATTGTATTTCAACAAACGCATGTTAAAACCTACGGCTACAAAAACCGGCGCATTGTAGCCGCGGTCGTTGACCGCGGAAACCCGTCGAAAGCGAACAACTTTAGGCACTTTAGCGCACTTTAGGCACTTCAAACTTTAAAGGAGTATCCCCATGGAAATCAAGACAGTTGAAATGGCGGACGGCGTGGTCAAAATCATCGACCAGACCCTCCTGCCGACCAGGTATGAGATAATAGATATTGTAACCAAAGAGGAGATGTGGGAGGCGATAAAGCTGCTCCGGGTCCGCGGCGCTCCGGCAATCGGAATTGCCGCCGCCATGGGGGTCGCGGCTGAGATGCTTCGCTCATCCGCCGGTAGTTCCGATCAGTTTATTGGTGAGCTCAATGCTGTAGCCGATTATCTCGCCACCTCCCGTCCCACCGCCGTTAACCTCTTCTGGGCCCTGGACCGGATGAAGAAAATCGGCCGGATAAATAAAGACCGCCCGGTGGAAGAGTTAAAGAATATCCTGGTAAAAGAGGCCAATGTGATCCTGGAAGAAGACCGGGCGATGTGCCGGGCGATCGGAGAGGCCGGGAACAGCCTGATCAAGGATGGAGACGGTATCCTCACTCACTGCAACGCCGGTGGACTTGCCACCTCCGGTTTCGGGACCGCCCTGGCCCCGATCTATGTCGCCCATGAAAACGGGAAGCGGATAAAGGTATTTTCCGATGAGACCCGGCCGCTGCTCCAGGGCTCCCGTCTCACCGTCTGGGAGCTGATGCATGTAGGGGTGGATGTAACCCAGATCAGCGACAATATGGCCGCCCAGGTGATGAAGGAAGGAAAGATCAACCTGGTGATCACCGGGGCCGACCGGATCGCGGCCAATGGGGATGGCGCCAACAAGATCGGCACCTACGGTGTGGCCCTCCTGGCCCGGGCCCACCATATACCTTTCTACATGGCCTGGCCCGGATCGACCCTGGACCTGAATATCAAACACGGCGATGATATCCCGATCGAGGAAAGGGGACCGGAAGAGCTCACCTCATTCGGCGGCGTCACCATTGCTCCCGAAGGAGCCCAAGCCTACTGCCCGGCCTTCGACGTAACCCCCCACGAACTGATCACCGCCTTCATAACCGACCGGGGATTGATCTATCCCCCCTTCGAGGAAAATCTCAAGCAGTTTATCCCGGAGCATTCATGAAAATTGATAATTTTCACGAATAGTTCGGGATATGAATTATCTTTCACTTACATTGTAGGGATTCTATGTCGAATCTGCTTATTCAGACCGGACTTGGTTCTTGTCCCCTAACGTGGCGGTAACAACCTGAGTAAGCTTTCAGTGAACCTCGTTGTCGCGTGCTCGTAGAGGCGACCTTCAGGTCGCCATCGTGTGGCAGCCTAAAGGCAGCCGCTGCGAGAGGACATGGTTCACTGAAACCTTACCGACTTGATAGCCCCCGGATTTATCTTAATCGTTTCGACTGCCGGAGAAACTCAAGCAGCTTGATCTTCTTTCGAAAAAGTTAGAGAAATAGATAATATTATACACTATCTGACGATCGTCAGAAATTGTATAATTATTATTGAATCAAGAATTCTGACTGTATGTGGTCAATAGGCGATTCGTGATGAAGATCTGGCAGCTATTTATGGGGTGGCAACGAAACGCTTGAATGAACAGGTCCGGCGCAATGAATCCAGATTAATATTTTAGTGAACCCCGTTGCCCCATACACGTAGAGGCCCAGCCTATCTACGGTGGGGCCATCGTGTGGCAGCCTAAAGGCAGCCGCTGCGAGAGGACATGGTTCACTGAAACCTTACCGACTTGATAGCTCCGGATTTATCTTAATCGTTCCGCCTGCCGGAAAATTCCGGGCAGATTGATCTTTGCCCGAATGAATTACAGATGGATCAAATTGAACACTTTCTGACGATCGTCAGAAAGTGTTCAATTATTTATGATGATCATAAATATTTCTCAGAGAATATGGGGGCAGAGGAGAAAAACACGATGGGAGTTATAAGCGGAGCAGGTTTAATGAATGCTTACATATAGTGGATCCTTAGATGTGTGTTTATCATTTCAGAACTGGACAATATATGTCCAGTTCTGCTCTTTAAAGATTGGGCTGGATGCTGGAATTTGTCGGATTCTTATCTCTGACTGAAGGGCTTCATGAGTATGTTATAAGTCGGGAACCATCATTTGCGCCTTTAAACTCGGCCCTGCCAAAACGCAATGGTCCTCGTGATAAGCGTTGGCGTATATTGATAAATGAAGAACCTATAAGTGAACTATGATTCCCCGTGCCGATATTATTGAATGGAGAGCTTCAGGACATTCGTGGAAAACAGATGCCCAGGTAGAATAGGATCTGATCATCAGCCGCATGCTTGTGGAGCTATTCCGCAACAGCTTTATTGCCAAAATCACAACGAGTAACGGCAAGAGAAAAGTACTCAGGTACGATAAGCCATAGCACCGTTCAATTAAACAGTAATCCGCTCAGTTTTGCGTTCGGGTTAATGGAAAGCTCTTGCCCGGATGGTATCAATCTGTAATTGTCGAGTCTAAACATGTCAAGTCTAGACTTGACAAGTTTAGACTTGACAAGAGATCAATCAAGATATATAAATGAATTATGATGAAAAAATTCATAGGCAGAAATAACGAGCTTGGGTTGCTTGAGGATGCCTACTCATCCAACCGAAGTGAGTTCATCCCTATCTATGGTCGCCGTCGAGTAGGGAAAAGTGAATTAATATTGCAGTTCATTAAGAATAAAACCGGGATATATTATCTGGGGAAACAGGCTCAAGAAAAACTGCAAGTCAGTGAGTTTTTGCGGGAATCTTCAGAAGTACTTCAGGAACCGCTATTATCCAAAATACCCCCGGAAGATTGGAAATCGGCATTAGAAGCAGTGGATGAAAAGAGGAGTAAAGAAGAAAAATTGATAGTTGTTTTTGATGAGTTTCAATGGATGGTGGAGGAATCGCCGTCCTTACCTTCCATATTACAGGAATTTTGGGATCGCAGATGGAAAAAAAGTGGAAATATACTTCTTATAATCTGTGGTTCTTATATCGGATTCATGGAGAGGGAAATATTAGGAAAGAAGAAACCTTTATCAGGGCGTCGCACATATCAAATATTTCTCAAGCCTTTTGGATATCGGGATGCAAAGAAATTCCATCCGAATTACTCTTTAACGGATCAGGCCAAAACGTATTTCATCTGCGGGGGACTGCCTCTGTATCTGGAGAATTTCCTACCCGGCAAATCAGTTGAGCAGAATATTTGCCTGAACTTTCTGAATGAGTTTGCTCCCCTTTATCGAGAGGTTGATTTTCTTCTCCGGGAGGAGTTCCGCGAAGTTGAGAAATATTATGCTATTCTCCTTGTTCTCTCCGCCGGTTCGGCAACGAATAAAGAAATTGCTCAAAAAACTGGAATCGATGCTCGGAAATTACATTACTATTTAAAGCAACTGATGGAACTCGGTTATGTGGCCCGAAAGTATCCTTTGACATCAAAAATCCCCTCAGCCAGAGAAGTAAAGTATATTCTGGCTGATCCTTTAATCAGTTTTTGGTTTCATTTTATTTATCCCAATATGAGTTATATTTCCCGAGTCAGCCCAAGCAAAGCCTTTGCGGATCGGATCCGGCCGGGGTTACCGGCATATTTCGGCGCCTGTTTCGAGCGGTTATGTCGAGAATCGTTATCATTTCTATATCAAAAAGAGGGAGTAGAAGCCGGATTTGAAGCGGGAGAATATTGGAATAAGGATACCCAGATTGATGTAGTTGGACTTCGGGATGACAACTGGACCGATATCGGTGAGTGCAAATGGGGTGTTATTCGTTCGACCAAGGCCGTTATAAGAGAACTCGAAAGTAAGATTGATAACTATCCGAATTACCGCAATGCCACTATTGGCCCCAGAATTTTCACCAGGCAAAAAATTAATAGTACTAGTTCCGCACCTAAAGATATCAAGTGGCATTGTTTGGAGGATCTATATTTGTTGAAATGAAAGCACCGGATAAAGTAAAACGGTTGGTGGAAGCATTCGATCGGAATATGGGGGCTTATAAAAGCTCCGGCTACAAGGAAGCCAATGTCCGCGCGGAGTTTATCGACCCTTTCTTTGAAGCCCTGGACAACTTCGCGGCCTTCTACAAAGTAGGCAGCATCACAATGAAAAACCAATAATAATTAAATAAGGTGTCCCCGGAATTCTACTCCCTCACGTGAGGGATAAATGAGGGAGTAAAACAACTGTATCAGTTCATTTGGCATAACCCCGGTAAATGTACTCAGGAATTATCATTAATCCTATGGTTTGAAAATCTCTCTTGACATATTTCACTAAAATAGCTAATTTCAACGCAGCGTTGAAATGGATGAATCCGATGAAAAATTGCAATAATCAAATAGCCCAAGTGGTTAATCAACTGGAAGATGTATTTAAGAAGACCGGTTCTATCTCTATTTTAAATATAGAAATAGAAAAACAAGTCTCACCCGGGAGACGTCTTGACGCAGTTATCGAGCTACAATTACCCCATAAAAAGAAAGGGAGACTGTGGATAGAATATGTATCCCGGGGACAGCCTAATCCAGTCCGCTTAGCTGCTCTCCAGATAAAAGACCTCATAAAGCAGCATGGTTTTAAGAATGATTACCCGGTTGTTGCTGCTCCCGGCTTATCCTCTAAAGCACTCCAAGTATGCAAAGATATGCAGGTTAATGCGATCGACCTGCTCGGAAATTGCCATCTTAAAATGGGTATGGTCCTCATAGATATTTACGGCAGGATTCCTAAAAAAGAAGAACGTGGTTTAGGACGTATTTTTAGCCAAAAAAGATCGAGGGTTATTCGCCTGATGCTTTTGAACAATATTCGTCCATGGTTGGTAGAGGAACTTGAAAATCAAACTGGCGTGAGTATCGGTTTAATACCCCAGATAAAAAAAGTTCTTATTGAATGGGAGATGGGGCGAAAGGTACAAGGAGGTTTCATACTATCCGATCCGGGAGCTCTTCTGGAAAGATGGAGTGAAGATTATGATCCTAAAAAGCTCCCATCTGCCACATTTTTTTCTCTTGGCCAGTCTCGTCAGATAGAGGAAAAATTAATTGAATCGGGAAGTGAGCATAACATGAACGTAGCATTAGGGTCTTTTTCGGGGGCGTCCCGCGTTGCTCCCGCCGTTCGTTACAATGTAGTAGATGCCTATGTTTTTGGAGATGAAAGTAATCTACAGAAACTGTCTCAATTCTGCGGACTGAAAAAAGTGGATTCCGGTCCTAATGTGCGGCTTCATTTTTGTGAAGATCCATTTCTCTTTTCCCTGACTCAAGAGATAGGGGCGAGTCGGGTGATGGATGATATTCAATTGTTTCTCGATCTAAAAAATCGTTCCGGGCGCGGAGGCGAAGCAGCTCAAGCATTGCTGGAAGAGAGGATAAAACCACGATGGCAGTTATAAGCGATTATGATCCAGAAGAAGTAATAGTCTGCCTGGATGCCCTGGTAGAACTATTCCGCTCTCTGGGTGAATTAGGAGAACATATCGTCCTTATCGGAGGTTGGACTCCTTATTTGCTCTGCGGGAAAGTGGGAGTAGAAGAGCATGTGGGGAGTCTTGATATTGATATCACTATAAGTTTTTCCGTGGTTCTGGATATGCGAAGCGGCCAGGAAATCCAGGCAAGATTAAAAGAACTGAAGTACATCAATAAATATCCGGAACCTTTTCATCGGTTTTTTAAAAAATTTAAGAATGAAGAGGGGGAAACGGGCAGGGTTATATTAGATCTTTTTACCAATGATGAAGGTGTGAAAATCGAATGGGACCCAGAAAGAGGGATTCAGGAATCCCAGGTTTATAAACTCAAGGGAGCCGAACTCGTATTTGATAATCCGATTGAATTTAATTTATCTCCGTTTTATCCCGGTGATAGTAAGGACAAGATAATAGTCAGGATAGTTAATCCGGCTGTCTTTCTTATATTGAAAGCTTTTACTCTTGGCGGCGAGGGGAAAAGGGAAGAGGATAAAGATGCTTATGATATTTGGTTTATTCTTGAACATTATCCTATGGGAATTGACAGGATTCTCGAATTAATTGAGCCGATTCGAGACCATGAAGTTGTGAAAGAGGCCCTTCAGATTCTTGAACAGGAGTACGCCAGTATTGAAAGTGTAGGCCCGACCGGGGCCGCCAGATTTCAAGATCGACTGGAAGAAGGCTCCGACGAATTTGAAAGAGTGAGAAGGAGAGCTTACGAATCAGTTCAATATATTTTAAGCGGGATAAAAAGATATGAAAGCACCGGATAAAGTTAAACGATTAGTGGAAGTATTCGATCGGAATCTGGAGGCTTATAAAAGCTCTGGCTATAAGGAAGCCAATGTCCGTTCCGAGTTTATCGACCCTTTCTTTGAAGCCCTGGGGTGGGACGTCTATAATAAGCAGGGCTACGCCGAGGTGTATAAGGACGTCATCACCGAAGACGCCATCAAAGTCGGCGGTGTCACCAAGGCCCCGGATTATTGTTTCCGGCTCGGCGGCCGACGACTCTTCTTCCTCGAAGCCAAGAAACCCTCAATCAACCTGAAGGAGGACCCATCCCCGGCCTATCAGCTTCGCCGCTATGGGTGGACCGCCAAGCTGCCTCTCTCCATCCTGACCGACTTTGAGGAGTTCAATAATTCAGTAGGGAATAGAGCATGGGCTAAAGTCAAGTCTGACCCCATATATTTTACGGATAAAAAAATTACAGCAGTCGGAATGGCCGGTTTTGAATGGGACAGGTGGTTATTCTCGGCGGGTGGAATAGTACTACCAGTCAATAGTCCGGGTTTTGACCCTTGGCCCTCCTGAATAGATATGGCTGGATATATATGATTCTCAGCAGCCAAAACTACTGTATATTAGATAGATTTGGCTTGATATAGATGGTTGTCTTGAGCCATAATGTAAGATTATGAAAGTAAAGCAAATTATTGGGCGAAAAGATGAGAAGGCGATTTTGGATCTGGCTTTTAAATCGTCCGAATCCGAATTTATTGCTATATACGGTCGGCGACGGGTTGGGAAAACCCATCTGATTAGAGAATATTTTGGCGATGCCATCTGCTTTGAGATGATTGGGAAACATGGAGCCGGCCTGGGGGAACAACTACAAGCCTTTGCTCAATCTCTTAGCAAGGCAATTGGAAGAGGAATTCCGACGCAACAACCATCTTCGTGGTCTGAAGCGTTTCTCCAATTGGAACTGTTCTTGGAATCGATGCCACGAAAGGGAAAGGGCAAAAAGCGAGTTGTTTTCTTTGATGAGTTGCCCTGGTTGGATACACCGAGATCAAGATTCCTCGCAAGTTTGGATCATTTCTGGAATAGCTGGGGAGTACGTCAAAATGATATTATCCTGGTAATTTGTGGCTCAGCGGCTTCATGGATGATTCAAAATATCGTACGAGCGAAAGGAGGTCTGCATAATCGCCTTACCCGCCAAATACGCCTTCTTCCTTTTACTCTCCATGAAACAAGATCGGAAGAGCGTCGTGTAGGGAAAGAGTGTAGATCTCGGTGGTCGCCGTATCATTAAAAAAAAAACAAATACAATAACAAAAAATCAGAATAGTTTGAGAATTAGAGACGATAATGATACTACAAGGCAATAACTTATTAGTGTTACATACTAACAACT
>CAKZYZ010000099.1 GCA_937885075.1 uncultured bacterium
TTTTATATTGATACCTGATATGCGCTCGGGTTTAGTGTGGAAGTTGAGCATTATCCCTGCACTACGCTCTTCCGATCTTTGTATTGTTTTTTATATTTGTGTTTTTTTTTTAATGATACGGCGACCACCGAGATCTACACTCTTTCCCTACACGACGCTCTTCCGATCTAGTCTCCAGGTAGGGATTTCCGAACGGGAGGCACGACTGGCGGATCGGGACGATCTGCTGGAGCTGGATCGGGCACAAGCTGAGTCAATGCTTGAATCGTCCCGCCGGCAGGAGAAGCAGCGTGATGATCTTGTCGCCCGAATCCAACAGATCCGGGGTCGGATAGAATCGGCGGCAGCCGGGAACGCGCTGGAAGATGCTCTGGCACTGGTAGAATCGGAGTCAGTTCAATTGGAAGACTGCTATACCGAGACCCTGTCAGCGGCCGCCGGAAGACTGCTTATAGAGAAAGCGGAAGCGGAGTATGAGGAGCGGAGTCGGCCGGCTGTTCTGGATAGAGCGTCCAGGTGGTTCTCAGCCTTCACCCGCGCGCGGTACGAGCTTCTGGTCTCCGGAGAGGAGCGTTCCGCCGTTTTCAGGGCCCGGGAGACAAGCACCGGCCGTGGTGTCGGGCTGGATGAACTCTCAGATGGGACGCGGGTGCAGCTGCTATTGGCCACGCGGTTGGCCTTCGCCACCCAGGCGGAATCGGGTGGATCCTTGCCTCTATTTTTAGATGAGGCGCTCACTACCTCCGATCTTGACCGCTTCCGGGCTATCGCGGAATGTCTGATTACTCTTGCCGGGGAAGGCCGACAGATATTCTATCTAACTACCAATCCATCCGACTCGGAGTATCTCACCGATATCTGTCGGGCTGTCAACCAACCGGAGCCGAACCTGATTGACCTCGGGATGATCCGAACAATTGCCGCCGCGGAGAGAGATATGAAAAAGTTATCCCGAATCGTGCCGGTGAGTATCCCCCCTCCGGCCGCGATGACCGCCGGCGAGTATGGAAACCTGCTGGAAGTGCCGTCGTTTAATCCCGCCGACCCGGCTGGCGCCTGTCATCTATTTTACATCCTTTCCGATGACCTGGAATTATTGTATATTATAATGAAGCTCGGTGTCAGGGCAGTCGGGCAATGGGAGTCATTTGTTCACCTTAACCCGGCACCGCCCGGGGTGAGCCAGGAAAATAAAGATCGGATCAACGGGCGGATACAGCTGCTCGGTATTTTTCTGGAGCAGTGGTCGATCGGGCGGGGTAAGCCCATCGACCGTGAAGTTCTGCTGGGGAGCGGGGTGGTCAGTGACCGGTACATAGACGCTTTTTCAGAACTCGCTCAAGAACTGGGGAATGACGGCTGTCGATTTATCGACTGCCTGGAAGCGGGGGACGATCATCGCGCCGCCAGATATGCGAGTAGTAAGAAACAGGCCCTTCGAGAATATCTGGAAGAAAATGAATTTATAGATACGAGAGAGCGTCTAACCAGAGAAGAGATCATCGCGGTGATAACTGCCCGGAGGGAGATATTATCGGGTCTCTCCCCGGAAGAGATTATAGATCAGATATCCGGCTTATGGAGCCGGGCGAACCGGTAAAACAACTGAATATTCAATTAAAAGGTTACAGGACGATTAAAAAACAAAAGAATTTAGACAGGACGATTGCAGACAGGACGATTAAAGAAAAAAGAAATTTAGACAGGACGATTAAAGGCAGGACGATTACCCCGAAATAATCGGGATGCAAGCAAAGCAAAAAGAAATAAAGGCCGAGGCGAGGCTAATAGTCTTGTCTGTAATGGTCCTGTCATAAAAGGGGGCGAGGTAGGGGGAATAATAGTCCTGACTGCAATGGTCCTGTCATAAAAAAGGGGGGCGAGGTAGGGGAATAATAGTCCTGACTGCAATGGTCCTGTCATAAAAAG
>CAKZYZ010000100.1 GCA_937885075.1 uncultured bacterium
GGGCGAAACCGACGAAAGCGGCGCGGATAAAAAGCAATAGCGGTATGACAGGCGAAGGAGCATAGATATACCGTGTTCTTATCGCGGGCAAAGTAGAAAAAGTTTTTTTTTTTCAAGCAGAAGACGGCATACGAGATATATCAGTGTGACTGGAGTTCAGACGTGTGCTCTTCCGATCTAATTTGGTTTATTATCTGGATATCGATTACTCTACTTACTTAGGAAGCAGCGGTTGGGAAAGAGGGAATGATATCTCCCTGGATTCGTCTCATTGCGCATATATTATCGGTTCAACCGATTCCGCTGCTTTCCCAACCGAAAATTCCTATCAGGCAGCTTATTCCGGGGGGGATTTGGATGTATTTATTACCAAGTTGTCCTCCTCCGGCTCCTCGGTGCTCTACTCGACATACTTTGGGGGAGATTCTGACGATAATGGTTACGGCATTGAAGTAGATTCCTTAAATTGCATTTATATCTGCGGCCAGACGTATTCTACCAATTTTCCAACCCGGAACCCCTACCAAGCCGGCCGGGGGACGGCCAATCCTGAGGTTCAGGACGGTTTCGCGGCCAAATTATCCCCCTCCGGCGCTTCTCTTCTTTATTCTACCTATCTCGGTGGCGCGGGGGGTGATGGGGTGGATAGTATTGCCCTCGGTTCGGATTCCTGCATATATCTCTCTGGTTTTACTTATGCTTCCGATTTTCCTACCCAAAGTCCTTATCAGGCCAATAATGCCGGAGGGGCCGATGCTTTTATCAGCAAGCTATCGTATTCCGGATCCTACCTTCTCTACTCCACCTACCTGGGAGGAAGCAAGACTGATCGAGGCATGGACATTACCCTGGATTCCTCCGGATCTATCTATCTTGCCGGGTGGGCTTGCTCAACCGATTTCCCCATCCGGAATCCTTACCAATCAAGTCATGCCGGAGGCCTGACTGATGCCTTTTTGTCTAAGTTCTCCTCATCCGGTTCGTCCCTTGATTACTGCACTTACTTAGGCGGTAGTGGCGATGATGACCAAAGTTCGGGTATTTTTGTGGATTCAACTCATTGTGTTTATATTTCCGGTCTTACGAGTTCCGTGAATTTCCCGACTTATAATCCCTATCAATCATCCATTGGTTCAACCACGTATGGTGATGCCTATATGACTAAATTATCTTCCTCCGGTTCCTATCTTATCTATTCAACATATTTAGGTGGAAGCGGGAAAGAAAACGTTGGTGGTATGGTGGTTGATTCCTCCGGGTGTGCTTATATTTCCGGGATGGTCACTTCCTCCGATTTTCCTCTCATAGAGCCCTACCAGTCTTCCCACGCGGGGGGAGAGAGAGATGCTTATATCACCAAATTTTCCCAATCCGGATCTGCTTTGTTCTACTCCACCTACTTAGGGGGAAGTTCTGAAGATATAAGCAGAAAGATGGCCGTTGATTCAGATGGGTGTATATATATTACCGGTCGGAGCAACTCTCCCGATTTTCCCACTTGTAATCCCTATCAAGCCGGCAATGCCGGAGATTATGATGCCTTTGTTACCAAACTGAAATGGGACTGGTATTTAACTACTCCAACCCCCACACCGGTAGGTTACTCCACCGCGACACCCATCCCTACAGTGACCCCCACGCCATCCCTTACCCCGACCACTACGCCGACTCCTACGCCATCGGATGCCGATGATGACGGAATTCTGGGGGCTGAAGAGATAATCTATGGAGATGATGGGTATATCACCGATCCCAACGATCCCGATACCGATGGTGATAAATTGATTGATGGGGATAATATTACCGTTGACTCAAGCGATTACAGGTATAACGCCTGGGCGGTGGAAACCACGAATTATTTTTTCGAGCAATCAGGGAGCAACCGGATCTTTTACGGGGAACTCTCCGTTGATGAACTCTCCTTTGTCAGCGGCCCAACCAACCCCACCAATCCCGATACCGATGGTGACAGTAACTGGGATGGATGGGAGGTATGGCACGGGACCGATCCGACCATTCCCGATTCCGATTCTGACCCGGATGGAGATGGTTTGATTAATATGCTGGAAGAAGATTATGAGACCGACCCCAATAATGCCGATACCGATGGTGATAAGCTTATTGACGGTTATGACGTAATGGTTGCTTCCACCAACTGGAGATATACGGCCTGGACCGCCGCCACCACCGGATATTTTTATGAACAGACGGGGAGTAACAGAATATTCTTGGGAGAACTTACTGCCGGCACCGATCCCGGTGATGCCGATACAGATGATGATACAATTGAGGATGGGGAGGAAATAGTCGAAGGAAATGATGGATATACAACCGATCCCACCGACACCGATACTGATGGGGATGGGATCTTCGATCCCAATGAAATAAACCGAAACAGTGATCCCACCGACAACACGGAGATTCCATATAACCAGCAAAATCCGGTCTATTCCCCGGATGGTACGATGCTGGCCTTTCAATGCGACGGAAATGGATGGTGGGATATCTTTATTAAAAATACCACATCAAATGTGGTCCAGCGGATAACTACCGAGCAAATCTTCGCCACTCAAACAGATACCGCCTACGACAATACGGAACCGGCCTGGTCCAGGGATACTTCACTGCTTTATTTCGCGAGTACCAGATCTGAATCTGATGGTGATAGTAGTATCTGGATGGCAATCAGCAGCACCACTGATTGGACTGAGAGCACTTTTATCCATTCAGGCCGGGAAGATATTGAACCATCAATATCCCCTGACGGAGAGAAGATTGTTTACCGATATTGGGCTAATGACATAAAAATCGCCAATATCGACGATCCGGATAGTAAAATCCGGGTATGCAGTGATGGCTTATCTCCGGCCTGGGCTCCATTAACCGAAGAGATCGCTTACCATCGAAGTGGAGTTATCTATGCCAGGGATTATGATGGTGATAATGACGGCTTTCCCGACGAGGATGGCAGCGAGCGCGCAATAGTCCCAATTGGATCTTCAACCGACAATACGAATGCCCGGTGGTCGCCCCTGGGTAATCAATTAGTTTTTCATGGCAAGACCAATGTCGGCAGCTATCCTAATATCTGGATAGTGGATAACGACGGAAGCAACCTGGTTCAGCTTTCTTCCAATCCTTCCAGTACCGCTATTCTTGATTCCCCCGATTGGAATCCGGACAATACCCGAATTATCTACCATCGTTCCGATGATACGGGTGATGAATATGAACTTGAAGAGGTTAATTATCCCTCCGATTCCTCGTCGGCTCCCCGGGCGAATATTATCCGTCCCTATCCCAATTCCACCGTCTCAGGACTGACCGAGATTATCGGGACCGCCGCTACTAATTTTTATGTCGATTCCGATAATGCTCTCTCTGAACTGGATTCATACACGCTTTATTATCGAGTAGATCAAGATGGAGCGGGATGGACCCGGATCACCGGTTCTTCCGCGGGCATTGATATTGTTAATGATAGCCTGGGGTCCTGGGATACCTCTACTTTGATTAATGGAGCGTATAGACTTAAATTAGTAGCCTCGGACGGAACCAATACCAATGAAGATATAACAAGGGTAATAGTCAGCCATCGAAAAGCGATTCTTGTCTGCCCTGGAAGCGATATTAAAAACCCGGTCTACTCACCTGACGGCAGCAGGATAGCTTTCCAGCAATTTACCGCCGGTAACTGGGAGATATTTATAGCCTCCACCGCCGATCCTTCCCAGCGTTCTCAGGTTACTCATAACGATGCTGCCGATGTTGATCCCTCATGGGCGCCGACGGGTGACCGCTTGGCCTTCTGTTCCGATCGACGGCTTACGAATGCCGGGAATAATACCGAGGATATCTGGATAGCGACGGAGGTGGAAGATTCACACTGGAGTGAGAGTATTGCTATTTATTCGGGTTTGCCTGATTATAGTCCGGCCTGGTCGCCGACCATTGAACGGAATGGACTGTTGTATATCTTCGATTTTGGTTCTTATCACCTCCGTTATGCCCCCGTGGATGTGCCGACTACGCTTGGAACTGAGGTGTTAGAATCAACAGTTTACAGTATAGCCTGGTCGCCGGACGGGGAGACCGTTGTTTATCAGCTGCCTGGGGATGATTTATATTCTAAAATAATTGATAGTGATGGTGATGGAATTCCGGATATCTCCGGCTCGCATTTGGATCTTACTTTCGGCGGTAATGATAATAAAAATCCCTGCTATTCTCCGGTATTTTTCGGGAGCCAGACCGAGCCGACTCCTTTAATTGCTTACCATTCGCAGGACGGAAACCATCACGCGATCTGGACGATAGAGACCAATGGTACGAATGTTTCACAAATTACACCTGATGAGATCGGGGATATTGACTCTCCCTCCTGGCATCCGGACGGCACCAAGATATTATATCATTCCAATCAGGATGGTAACTATGCTCTCTATGAGACCGATTATCTGGCCTGGAGCGAAGACACTGCCGCGCCATTCCCGGCCGCCGCCATTCTTTCTCCCTTATGGGGGGCTACGGTCCAGGGAACCATCTTCATCGAAGGGACTGCCGCCGATAATGTTAGCGTAGATGGGAGTACAGTTCTATCTCAGTTTGATTCCTACTCCCTCTCATATCGGTTGGTGGGAGATGATATCTGGAGCCAATTCACCTCTTCTTCCACTGCGGTCTCCGGTGGCATCCTGGGTACATTGAATGCCTTCACGCTCCCCGGGGGTGAGTATGATATTAAACTGGAAGTTCTCGATACCGATGCGCCACCCGACCGTGCTCTCGATCTGATCCGGGTAAATGTTATACCCGGCATCCATGATGTCTGGAACTCTCAGACCGTATTTAATCAGGATGAGAACTGTGTCATCATTTATGCCGTGCTTCAGGAAGAACAGGACTGGACCTTCACGATCTTTACCGACGCGGAACACCAGAACCAATATGCCGCCTTTACCGGCACCGGGGACTCCATCGCCCAGGTCTGGTGCGGAGATGGAGCCGATGATGGCACATACTATTATACCATCAATGCCGATAGTTACTCTGAAGCTGAGGGATGGGTCATTGCCGACAGCTCATTTCCTGATTCATTCAGCATCTCCAATGTCTTTGCTTCCCCGGTCTTCTTTAATCCTACAAAATCCGGTGCTAAAACAACCATTACCTATCATCTCAACCGTAATGCTGAAGTTGGCCTTGGAATTTACCGCTCCGGATTGAACTTCGACATAGCCCAAACTGATATCCCCGAAGGGCCATATTTATGGTGGACGCAGTATCAAAATCAGGGCTGGATCGATACCTATGAGAAGGTGGCATACTTTGCCCAGAGCGGTGTCACGGGGAGGAACGAGATTGTTTGGGATGGAGATTGGAATACTCAGACCACCGGCGGGATGGCTCCGCTCTCGGCTTATCTCTTTCGAATTGATGCCGAGGACGCGAATGGATATACAGCCTGGTATGGCCAGACCGACCCTAACTGGTTGAATCAAACCAGTGTCCGGGGAGATTCAAAAGGACTCATGGGCCAATTTACTATCACTAATTACCACTTCAATTTTTTCCAAAATCAGTTTCTTGAATACGAATATTGGTTAACAAAAGATGCCTGGGTTAATATTGGTGCAGGCTGGACTGACACTACTGATTTAAATTCCCCGATACAAACTAGGCTTCTTGAAGGAATTCCTAATGCTGCTGGGAAACATCTTGAAGTCTGGGATGGCCATGATGCCGGAGGAATACTTTTATACGGCGATTTGCTTTTGAATTATCTCCTTGCCGCCATCCCGGAAAATCATGTTGTCACCGAAGATCCTGATTTTGCCGTAACTGATTTAGCCGCCGAAGCGTATCTAATTGTTTCTCCGTATAGCCATGTTAGCACTATTTACTATGCAGTAAATAAACCGGCTGAAGTAGATATTCAGATTTTGGAACCTGGATTTTTTAATACTGTTTTCTGGAGCTATGATACGGATGCCGTCATTCCGGCAGGAATGTACAACTTAGAGTGGGATGGATTTAATAATGATGATGAGATAATAGGTGGTCCTGAGGATGTGGAGGAAGATGCAGGAGGAGACAGTGTGAGTGATGGTGGTGACGGGGATAGTGGTATTGGTGATGGGATAGTAGGTTTTTATGGTTATGATATAGAAGAAGATTATCGAATTATAATCTCTGCCACCAGTGAATCTGGTGATGAGACAATATACCGCACCGGCAATATACGCATTCTAAGATAACCACCATAGATTATCATAGATTAACCTTATTACTTTATTTTCACGTTATCGATAGGAATGAAAAACGATTTGCTTCAGTGTGAGGCATGGTATTGAAATAACTATAAGATGGATTTTTATAAAATCCGACCGCATGTGAAGAATATTTATTAGTGTATAGTTTGGATTTTGAAAAAGGAGAGACTAATGAACCGTCGTCATTGGAAACTGCTAATTCTTTTCATGGGAATTTTGCTCATTTATTTATTATTGAATCCAAAAACTCACGCCACGGACTTCGGAGATCCAACTACGTATTTCCATGGTGATCCGGGTCCGGAAACAACTTCTGATGATGATGATAAGATTCCAAGAGTTAAACCCCCTCCATGCGACTCTAATAAGAAGCCCGGTTCAGGCAGATGCAGTAAAGAAGGAATAGATGATGATTGCTTCGGGAAAAAAGCTTCTACAGCCAATCCGGAAGTATGCCCATATCCGCCCGCTGCCCCAATCCCCGATAATGATCCAGACCGATGCACCGCGGGCCACCCGGTCAGTCTTTATGACGGCAAATTTTATCTCCGTCAGAATGACATGACTGTCCCCGGACGGATTCCAATTGAGATCACTCGTTATTACGATACTGTCAGTACCTATAGCGGCCCCTTCGGCTACGGCTGGTCGATGAACTATAACGAACGTCTATTCAAGGACAAGGATGGAGATTTAGTATTACGTAGAGAGAACCAGGTAATAGCATCTTTTGCCTATCAAACCAGTAACGGAGATTATATAGGGGAGGCCGGAGATTACGATATTATTAACTTCCACGATGAGACCCTCGGGTTTGCCATTACTCAGAAATACGGTACGGTAAAAGAGTTTGATATCGACGGCAAGCTGACCGAGATCAGGGACATCAATGACAACCAACTGCTCTTCAGCTATGATCCCGCCGGCAAACTTCCGATCAATGGTCGATCTACTTTCTCCAATTTTACTACCCCTATTATTATTGCCCGGGATTATCGCCTGCTCAAGATAGAAGAAGCGCATGATTACGCGACAACCGGGAGGTTTGTGGAGTTCAGCTATAACGACAACGGCCGGATAATAGAGGCCAGCTTTCACTCCTCAACCACCTCCGGACCGATAAAGACATATAAATACGATTATGGCACGGAAGGTTGGGATAATTTGATAGAAGTGGAAGATCCGGAAGGTAATCAATACACTTATGAATACGATGGGCACCTGATGACCGAGTACTCCGGATCCGGGTGCTCGGAATGTCTGTCCTACCGTAATGAATATGATGGAAATCGCGTAATCAGACAAGAATTAGGTCCGGAAGGTTTTGCTACGGAGATTGATATTCAATATGGAACCTGGATGGAATATATAGGGCCAATATATGCCAGTGATGACGGTTCCAGTTATTCTCCCCCTCTTCTAAATCTTGCGGTTGTTACTACGGTGGTTAAGGATGCGAATGGGGGTATATCCCGTACGCTGGAAGAGGAGTATAAATTTGATGAGAAAGGTCATGTGATTATCAAGACCCAGCGGCCCGGTGGCGGCCTTGATGATATAGTAACAAATTATAAATATTCATTTCCTGATGAAGAAAATTTAATTCAGGTAATCGATCCTCGGGGAGTTGTGACTGACTATTCATATAATGGTTGGGGGGACGTAACTTCAAAGACCGTAAACCTGGGAGACGATAAAACCCTGAAAACGACCTGGACCTATGATACGGACAATCATAAGCTAACCTCGGAAGAGATCGCCTTGAGCGGTGAGGGGCAGACCTATCGAAAGGAGTGGGTCTATACCGGCGGGGAGAATCTCTGGAAGAAGATTGTAGTGATGGACGGGGATGATCTGATTACCGAATATGCTTATAACGAATATGGCGACGTCACCACGATAACCGATCCCAGAGAGATTGATACTACTTACTCTTATAATACTTATGGATTCCCGACCGAGGAGAATAAAGCGAGCGGAGAAGAGGTGACCCGATTCGGCTATGACAGCTTCGGGAACCAGACGGAGGTAACGGAGGCATATGGGTCCCCCCTGGCCCGGACCACCTACTATACTTATGATAAACTCAATCGGATTACCGAGATAAAGCACCCGACCGATCCGGTTACCTATACCGTCCGGGATTATGATTATCTCAAACTGGTAGAGGAGGAAGTGGGTAATACCGGAACATCCGGGAGCGGGCATTCAACCTATTACGATTACAACAGCTTCAACCGCCAGGACGAGATCGAAAAGGAGACTGCCTCGGGGACAGCGACACTTCTCAACCTGACCTATGACAGTGAAGGAAAGATATTATCCTGGACCGACGGCAATGGAAACACCACCAATTTCGAGTATGACAACCTGGGGAGATTGACCACGCTGATCCAGCCGGGAGATCGGGAGACCAATTTTCTCTATGATGCCAACGGCAATATGATCAAGAAGACCGATCCATTGGGAAACATTACTGTTTACTCATACAACGCCCTCAACCAACTGATCGAGAAAACAGCCATGGGCACAAGTACGGACCTGGTCACCCAATACACCTATACCGGTCTGGGGAAGGTCAAAGAGAAGAAGCAGCAGCTCGGAGAGAGCTGGCTCTCCACCTCCTATGAGTATGACGGGGCAGGGAGGATAACCGCGCTTAATAAACCTCTTGGGGCAAGCAGTTATTTCAGTTATGATCTGAACAGTAATTGGGTCGGTTATACCGATGCCGAGGGTAATGATACGATCTATGGTTATAACGATCTTAATCAGATGATCTCAAGGACCAACGCCCTGGGCGTAACCACGGAATACACGATGGATGACCTGGGAAGAATCGAGGAGTTGACCGAAGCGAAAGATACCGCCATCGAACGGACGATTAAATTCGAGTACGGAAATTTCGATCTCCAGAGCAAGATCTGGGGGAGATTCAACAGCCAGACACTGGAATCTACATTCAGCTACAATCTCTTCGGGAACATGACTGCTCAGACCGACGCCAACGGCAATGGGACTTCTTACAGCTATGATTATCTCAACCGCCGGACCGGCAAGACCAATGCCGAAGGGCATTCCGAGTATTACTCCTACGATACGGTCGGCAACTGGACCGGCCTGACCGATTCCAACGGGAATTTTACCAGCTTTGCCTACACCGCCAACAATGAACTCCAGACCACGACCTACCCCAACTTCACCGCCGAGACCAATATATATGATGCGGCCGGCAACCGAACAGGCCGAATAACTCGGGCTGGAGAAAACATCACCTTCGAGTACGATGATTTCAATCGGCTGACAAAGAAAACATACCCCGACAGCTCAGAGACAACCTACGATTACGATCAACTGGGAAGAATGACGGACGCAGAAAACGACGACTCGACCTACGAGTTCACATTCAACAACCTCGATCAGCTCACCGGAGTTACCTTCACCGACTACACCGGCAACGAGTACACCACCAGCTATGAATATGACCTGGTCGGAAATAAAACCAAGATCACCTATCCCGAATCTTATTACTATTACACCCGGACTTACGACGCCCTGAACCGTCTGGACCAGATAAAAGACCGGGACAGCAACACCATAGCCGACTACACCTACGACGAATTAAACCGCCGGACCCGCCGGGACTATCTCAACGGAACCTGGGCAACATACACCTACAACGACATTGGCTGGTTGACTGACCTTGTAAACTGGCGGACCGAAACAGATACTATCTCATCCTTTGCCTACACTCATGACAATGTCGGCAACCGACTTACCATGACCACCTCCTTCAGGACTCAGACATACTCCTATGACAAGATATATGAAGTAACCGGGGCTGATTACCCAACCTTCTACACGTTTTCGGATATGACCTATCAGTACGACTCCTGCTGGAACCGGGAATCGACGGTCAATGGCGGCACCACCAATTACCTCACCAATAATTTAAACCAATATTCCTCAGTCGGGGGCACGAGTTATTCTTACGATTTAAATGGAAATCTCACCTCAGATGGCACCCAGACCTATTATTACGACTGTGAAAATAAACTGACCAAGGTAGTCCGGAACTCGGATGGCCAAACCCTCGGGGAGTACAAATACAATCCCTTCAGCTTGAGAATTCGGAAAGTCGCCGGATCGGACACAACAAATTACATCTATGACATGTGGCAGGTGATTGAGGAGCGGGAATACGATGCCAATTTGCTCAGGCATTTCACCTACGGCTCCTGGATTGACGATCCCGTGACAATGCATCAGGCTGGGGAATATAATTATTACCATAAGAACGGAACCGAAAGCATTACGGATATAACGTCATCAACAGGCTCAACCGTCAAGTCCTACGATTACGATATTTACGGAAATATTTCTTCATATGGTTCTCTATCCGGAAATCTTTACACCTTCACCAGTAGGAGAAATGATCCGGAATCAGGGTTAATGTATTACCGACTGAGATATTACAAGCCCGAGATAGGCCGATTCTTACAGCCTGATCCGATTGAGTATTGGGGTGATGGTAATTTTTATAGATATGTTTTAAATAATCCTTTGATTTTTATTGATCCATTAGGTACTCAGGCTACAAATCCAGATCTTTGGGATAGGCGGCATAACCCAACAACAGCAGGAGAGATAAGTATAGCAATTACTAATCCCTTTGACCTACAAGAAGCGAGACGGGTTAGAGAAATTGCTACTACAGCCGTCAATTCGATAAGGTTACAAGGAGATTGGCTAGGACCAAGAGACGCATATCGACA
>CAKZYZ010000101.1 GCA_937885075.1 uncultured bacterium
GTCAACATATTACAAACGCTATCATTCACTAATTGTGATGTTCTCTTTTTTTTTTTTTTATTCTCTTGTTTTTTTTTTTAATGATACGGCGACCACCGAGATCTACACTCTTTCCCTACACGACGCTCTTCCGATCTCTTCGGGAAACAAGCTGACAGCGCCGGCGCACTCGCCGCCTATTCTCTCCAGCATCGCGAAGTCGTTGGTCTCACTGATCCCGAGGATCTCGGCTATCTTTTTTCGCGGACCCTCCTCTGGAAGTATACCGGCAAAGAATGGCCGGGCCTTTTTTCCCGGGAATACTTCACTCCGGAGAGGAAGCGAGCGGGAAAGAGGTATGGCATCCGGATTTTCCAGCCAGGTCTGATCATAGAAGAATTTCAGCAATCCGCTATCGTCCTCTTCCAGGCACCCGACTCTCTCGGCATTCAGATAGACGATCAAAGTGCTCATAATCTTTTCATCGAACTTAGCCCTTACTTCGTTCGGGCAACTTTACCTCTAAGGAAAGCATGAAAGCAGGAAAATTTGAAATATTCCCCCTCCTGCCTTCCTGCTTTCCTTAGGGGTTATTGTCCCGGTAATATCAATTAAGACAACCGGGATCCCGAAGTATTTCGGTCCCGATATCATCAATTAAACAAACCGGGATCCCGAAGGATTTCGGGAGAGGAAATTCCGGAGCAGCTAGTCAGCGGGAGCAGACGATCCGGCGATCAGGAATTTGAGCCCCAGGGCATGGATAACCTGAAGGGTCTTCCCTATCTGGCAGGTTGCCTTCCCCCTCTCAAGATCAATAATGAAGCGCAGACCAGTACCACAGGTCAGGGCCAGGTCCTTCTGGGTAACCTTCAGCTCTTTACGCCTCGTGCGGATAGCAGCACCAAGTTGTTCCGGACTTTGAGTTATCATAGTATCTTCCAGCAATATCTCATACTATGAGGCATCTGTCAAAGAAAATATTCCCGATCGGGAATATTTTTGTTGAAGGACAACTTTTGGGCACATATGTTACCGATCGGGAATATTGGGGAGTTGGGAGCCTATACATAACTGCCTGAACATATTCTATCTTATGGCGGAGGTTTAATCGTTCAGGTTATTGCCCGTATATTGCGCAGGTCCGAATCAGCCTCGCTTCCATACTTCAGATGTTCTTCTTTGACCTTGAGTGTTTTGCTGAGGCGTTTGGCCATGGCATCGGAATAGGTACGTCGCCCATGCTCATAGTCGCTGACCATGTTCTGGCGGATGCCTACCTCTTCTGCTAACTGGGTCTGCGTCAGTCCGGCTTTCAGGCGAGCACCTGCGAGCAGATTACCGATGCGGTTCTTTTCCATCTCATGCCAGTACTCAGTACTCTCGATGGAGACAAACTCGTCTTCGGGCTCATCGGTCAGGACGGCAATGTCGTACTTCTTCTTGATCCAGGCGAGCAATTCGTCGGTATGCTCACCATGAATCGAGATCTCAATATGGGGCTTTTTCACGAGAGCCAACATAATACACCTCAATTACTATTTCGTTTTTTTTGCATGTCCAGCATGCCACGTATCTATAACTCAAATGGTAATGATATCGATCCTTCTCAAGCGGCGAGAAGTTCCGCCAACTTTTCTGAATGGGACCATCTGCCTGAAGATCCGCGATCAACAAGTAAAGGAGCTTCTGCACATACGTGGGCAGCTTTTTCAGACCACGGGCAACCTTATTCTTTACTCGGATTCGATATTTCGGTCGATCAGGTAGAATCCCTTCGGTTTCACTGAGTAGTTGTAGATCTCGCGCTTATCACGCGAAATTGGGGATGGAAGCTGTGGAGCACGGATGATGGATCGTATCCATCTGGTTGCTCCCATTCGATCATGTATTCAGATGAGTGGTCATGATTCATCCTCTATACCTCCCCTGAAGAACCGGATTGATTCTTTCATCTCTTCAAGTATTTGAGGGGGAACTTCTTCTTCCTTCAAAATACCGGAAGCAATGGCGGCAGGTACACTCATGTTTGGTTTTTGGTATGAGTATCGCTTCCAAATATCACGGTTGGTTCCATTGTGAAACTCGTGGATAATGTCAGTAAGCTGAAAACTGGAGATACTTCCACTGCGCCACTTCTGGAACTTCTCTTCAAGTCCCAATAATGCCTTCGTAAGTTCTCTCTCATGGGCTGTGCCCGAGAGTTCTCGCAAAGCTTTACGCCTTTTCCGCTGTCCTTTTGATCCATTCATGTCTTCTCTCCGGCCAAAAGCCAAGTTTAAAGATTAGGGCCAATTCAATCGATCTCCATTGTAACGAGGACAAATTTAGACCCCAAATCCTTGGAAATCCACCGTTGCGGCGGCGCAACCTGAGTGCAACTCATTGTGCCGCATGGTATTGCTCCATGGTGGTGCGGAAAGCACCACTCTCCATCAGGGTGTTCAGGAGTTTTATCAACTCCTTTGCCCGGGTCAGGTTGGTGTAGTTGATCGTCAATTTACTCTTTTTAACCAGATCGGCGATTACGATCTCGCCCCCTAAAAGAACCTTGATTTCCGGAACTTTCTCCGCGATCTGCAGAAGGAGTTCACGGTCCCCGCTCAACCATTTCTCGTCCAGCCGGTTGGCCAGTTTGCGGATCTCGGCTGATTTTAAGTTTTCACCGACAATCGCCCGGAGCAGCTTGAGCATGGCCTTCCGGTTAGGCAGCCGGTAGAATGCTTCCAGGTAGGCCTGCTTGATCGTCCCATCCTCGAATGCATCGATGACCTCCTGGGGAAACTTGTCGAAGATGCCGATCGCGCGGATAACGGAGGTGTGGGACTTCCCGACGGTCAGGGCCAGGTCGCGGTAGCTGGTGAAGTATCCGGTATCCCAGGCCATCTTGTAGCCCTTCGCCTTCTCGAAGGGGGTGAGGTCGGCGCGGTTCTCGTTGATGACTATCTGGCGGCGAACGGCTTCCTTGGCGGGCATCTCCTCCACGATCGCCGGAATCCCGATCCACTTCCGGCCTTCGGCCTCGTATAAGGATCGAAAGGCCCGGAGCCGACGTTCGCCGTCGACCAGTTCGTATTTTCCGGAACCGACCGGCCGCACAATAATCCTCACCAGGAGACCGGAGGAGTTAAGGGAATCCGCGAGCTTCTTTATCGCCTTCTCATCGATACTCTGAACCCGGATATGGTTTTTGGGAATTCTGATCGCGTCAAGGGGAACGGTTTCCAGCTTATCCATAGTAGCCTCCCGTCTTAACCGGTCTTATCCAACCGGTCTATTATGGTCCTGATTTATGATCCTGATCCTCTGATAATGCCTGAATTCTGTGTAATAAAAGCCCTTAGAAGCTCTTTTTACCCCCGAAAAACGCCTCTAAGGCCGATATTTGGCCATATTTTCTGGGTAAGTGTTTGAATATCAACATGTTAGTGTGGTCCGACCCCAATTACATTCCAATTACATTATGAAATCCCCTGGGCTTGTCTTTGATTTCTCTTCGACTTGTTCTTGCGCGGCCGGCGCGGCTCGCCACCACCGGGGGGGAGGGCAGTTTTATTCTCCGAAGCGACGAATACAAAACATGACTGAGATTTACTCCCCTTGTAGGCGGGGACCCGGAAACGCCGCACATGGAAATTGCAGTTCATCAAGAGCTGTTCGAAACTCTTACTCGGCTCAGCCGACCACACTGCTAGACACCCCTGTTCGTGGAGCGCGCGGCGACAGGCCCGGATTCCTTTACGACCATACAGACGTTGGTTCCCTGAATCGGTCATCGCGCTGGGACCATTATCGATATCTAGCAGGATCGCATCGAATCTGCTCTTGGAACGTGAGATAAGCTCGACGATATCACCCGTCTTGAGGTCCACTCGTTCGTCCTCCAGAGGGTGGCCGTTGAGTTCCCCAAAGAACTCACGATTCCATTCGACTACAGCACTCAACAGTTCACACACCACCACTTTGGCGTGGGGGCTGAGCATATCGAGAGCTTGGCGCAAGGTATAGCCCAGGCCCAGGCCGCCAATGAGTATGCGGGGAGATTTGCGACCGGCCAGAAGCGCACAACCCAGCCGCGCCAGCTCCAGTTCCGACTCATGTTGACGACTGTTCATCAACTCCTGACCATTGATCGTGATTGAGAAATCACGGTCATGCTGACGAAGCATCATCTCGCTTCCGTCCGGGGTCCGGGCTGTAGCTAGTTTTATTCTCGGTTTCATACTTGGTGCTGGTGCATGAAAAATTCCGGGTCACCCATTAAAGGTTTCGCGTCAAGGGTAAAAAAAATCAGGGTCAAGCCACGATTCTTGACAGATAAGCACGAATTTAGCCTGAGAAATGCCAAATATAACTTCGACTAGTGACTAATAGACCTTTGGTCGACCTGATTGACTCCCCGATATAGCTTCTTGTCCTTCTTTATTTTTCTTTTATATGCGCTTGATTCTGGTTCCCAGGGCGTCTACTACGGTATTGGCTACTACACCCCTCGGACCAACCGAAATAATAGTATTATCGCCGATTCCCTATCTTTCCGTTTCCGGCCAACCATACGCTCAGATCAAACCAAGCATTGTCACCCGCCATGCCCAACCCCCCCGCTCTCATCCCGGGACATCCTCATGCTAAAACTATAACGAAATCCCTCCCGTTCGTCAAATCAATTAACCTCATCCTGATTTAAATAATAAGGGACGGCCTTAATAAATTAGCTATTTGCGTACTGGAAGACGGAGGTGACTTTACAACTTACCGCTTTGTATTGAAGTAATAGCGTTAATCATCTTTCTGGATTGAAAATAAATCTCTGTTTTCTCATTTTTCCCGGAATAAAATGCCCACTTCTCCGACTATTGTATATGAAGCCGGTTTAAATTTTTAAATAAGAATCTTATGTTACTACTCAGTATATTTCGCGCAGGCTAACGCAAGGCGGTTGGCGCAAGGAGTAAGAAAAATACCAATGCAGCAGAAGTAGAAAAGCTACTTTTAGTCCACGATTCCGCCTTGCGGGATCTCTACCAGAAAATTCAACCGTTGCTCTTGCCGTCGGAAGAACCGGAGGAAAAAACGGATAGGATTTGACGTAAGGGAATCACGCGCGAGGTTTCGCACGAAGAAATAAGGCATCAGGGGCAGATGGCGACCTGAAGGTTGCCGCTACGAGCACGAGGGGATGGGGTTTACTGAAAGCTTACGAAAAATTACTCTCACCCTTCTGCTCCGGATTAATTAAGATTACCCTTTCTTGCCGGCGATTTTTAGGCTGGGTATTTATTCTTTTTTTCCCCACCTGAAATCCGATCCATCGGCGGGGCGGCGCACTGATTACTGATCACCATCTACTGATTACTCTCCTATCTCCCCGGAAGTCTTCCGAAAACGGGAGAAGAAACGGCCGATGTCTTCCCGGATCAGGGAGAGAGAGGGGATCAGGAGCAGGGTGATTCCGGTGGAGAAGAGGATCCCGTAGCCGAGCGAGATCGCCATCGGGATCATGAAACGGGCCTGGCGGGAGGTCTCGAAGATCATCGGGGCCAGTCCCCCGAAGGTGGTCAGGGTGGTGAGGAGAATCGGGCGGAATCGCCGGACGCCGGCGGCGTGGATCGCTTTCGTCATCTCCATTCCCTCCGCGGATCGGCGGTTGATGAAATCGATCAGGATCAGGGCGTCATTGACCACGATCCCGGAGAGGGCGATAATCCCCATCAGACTCATGATACTCAGACTGTACCCCATGATGACATGCCCGATCACCGCCCCGATCACCCCGAAGGGGATAGAGATCATTACAATCAGGGGCTGGGTATAGTTGCGGAAGGGGATGGCTAACAGAAGATAGATTCCCAGGAGAGCGAAGATGAAACTTGTCCCCAGGCTGGAGAGACTCTCCCGGAAGTCCGCCTGCCGCCCCTCAAAGTTCCAGGCCAGTCCCGGATACTTCTTCATCAACCCCGGAATAATATTCCGGGTAGCCTCGCCCACAATCCGCTCCGCCTCGGAAGAAGGTGTGACATTGGCGGAGACCGTGACGGTCCGGCGGCCTTCCTTCCGCTCAATAGTGGTATAAGCCCTCCCCCGGGTAACCTCTGCTACCTCGTAGAGAGGCACATCGATTCCTTCCGGGGTCCGGATCAGGATACGTTCCAGATCGTATTCGGAGGACCGCTCATCTTCCGGGAGCCGGACCATAACCTTGACCTCATTGCGCCCCCTCTGCTGGCGGAGGGCCTCGGTTCCGTAGAAAGATCCCCTCACCTGGGCTGCCACGGAGGCCGCGTTCAAGCCCAGGTTGATCCCCTGGGGGTTAAGGGAGAAATCTATCTGGACCTTCCCGTCGGCGAAACCATCATCGATATCAGATCGGAAGAGCACACGTCTGAACTCCAGTCACACTGATATATCTCGTATGCCGC
>CAKZYZ010000102.1 GCA_937885075.1 uncultured bacterium
TATTCTTTATTTTTTTTTTTTTTTTTTCAAGCAGAAGACGGCATACGAGATATATCAGTGTGACTGGAGTTCAGACGTGTGCTCTTCCGATCTCCTTTTTAAGAACTACGAATTACGCGAATTTATTTAAAAAATAACCATGCGGAGTCATTGGGCTTTTTCACCGTCAACAGTTAACCGACAACCGTCAACTTTCTTTTTCCCCCAACCTCCCCCTCAATAACTAATTTCCAATGGCCAACTTCCAATCCCCAATTTCCAAATTCAACCTCGACGTTGCATTTGGAAATTGGATATTGGTCATTGGATATTGGACATTCCGCTTCTCTCTCCCCATCAGTCAAACGCTGCTCTCGCCTCCCGAACCAGGACCGCTTTCGAGACTCCGGTTCTAATATGATCCCAGGGGAGCGGATCATCGTATCCATACCCGGGAGATAGATACCATTCCATATCAACTCCGGTTTGCTTAAACGCTCTATCCCAGCCTTCTTTGTTGAAACATTCACTCCAGCCGTCAAAACGGCAGCCTTCCTTCCAGGCTGCCTCCACCACTTCCCCCAATCGCCGGTCACCACGGGCGAATACCCCTTCCAGGCGGCTTAACTCCACCGGATGAAATTTCAACTTCACCTTGCCGGATCTAATCGCGCTCCGCAGAATGCTCTTCTTCCGGATAATCGATCCGGCCGGTTCTGTTGCCACCCACTGAAATGGGGTGGCGGGCTTGGCGACATAATTAGATATTGTTACATTGAGCCGCCCTCCCCAGCCGGAGAACCGATTGATAATATCGGCCATCGCGCTTATATCTTCTTCAGTTTCAGTCGGAAGTCCGATCATGAAATAGAGCTTGATCATACGCCAGCCCAGTCTCTTCAGTTCCCGGCCGGCCAGAAAAAGAGAATCAACATCCAGGACTTTATTGATCACCCGTTGCAGCCGAACGCTCCCGGCCTCCGGAGCCAGGGTTATCCCGCTCTTTTTCATCCGGGTCAACTCCTTAAACATCTGTTCACTGACCGAAGCCACATTCAGGGAAGGAAGAGAGAGTCGAGACTTCTTCCCGGCCAGTTGCGGGGATAATTTTTCCATCAACTCACCTATCCCCGGGTAATCACCGGTGGAGAGGGAGAGGAGTGATATCTCCTCAAAGCCGGCTTCATCCACCAGCTTCTCTGACTGCCGGATAATAACCTCCTCATCCTTAAGGCGAACCGGGCGGCCGGTCCACCCGGCATGACAGAATCGGCAACCTCTCTTACACCCCCTCATAATCTCCACCACCCCTCGATCGTGAACAATTTCGGTAACCGGAACCAGGGGGTTATCTATTCGGGAACTATTAATATCCCGCAGTACCCTCCTCTCTATCCGCTCCGGAATCCCCGGCTCGATCGGATGAATAGCCTTGAATCCGGCTGCCTCATCATACTCCACCCGGTAAAGTGCCGGAGCATAGGCCCCCGGGACCGTAGCCACCAGGAATTTCAGGAGCTCCTCTTTTCCCCTCCCCGGATCTCCTTCTCTCTGCTCCTGAAATTGTTTATACGCGGCCAGCAGCTCAACAATCGCTTCTTCTCCATCTCCGATCAAAAATATATCAAAGAAATCCGCCAGCGGTTCCGGGTTAAATGTTCCTACGCCGCCGCCTAAAAGCAGTGGATAGTCCGGCCAGGGGCGATCACTTGCCCGGTGGGGAACTCCGGCCAGATCCAGCATGGAGATGATATTGGTATAAGTAAGCTCCACCTGGAGAGAGAACCCCCAGATATCGAAGTCGGCGGCCGGGGTAAAAGACTCGAGTGAATAGAGGGGAATGCCGTTCCGGCGCATAGCCTCTTCCATATCCATCCAGACCGCGAAAGCCCGTTCGGCTGAGGCCCACTCCAGACGATTGACAGTATCATATATAATACGCAGTCCATGATGGCTCATCCCCAATTCATACAGATCAGGATAGCTGAGCAGCAGCCTGACACCGGCATCAGGCCGGGACAGAGCATTAATCTCCCCCCCGATATACCGGGCCGGACGGCGGACAAAAGGAAGGATCTGTTCTTCTAATATTTTTCTAATGTTCATTTTAAAAAAAGTTGAAAGTGCCTAAAGTGCGCTAAAGTGCCTAAAGTTGTTCGCCGCGACGGGGAAAAGCCAGGTGAAAGCGACAACTTTCAACTTTAGCGCACTTTAGGCACTTATAACTCTTTTAATAATAGTACCTGTGCGCGTAAACACTCTCACACAAACCCAGGATTATCAGGACCGTTGTGGTTACCGATCCCCCATAACTTATAAGGGGCAGGGGCAGACCGGTGGCGGGAAGCAGGCCGGCGGCCATCCCGATATTTATCCCCACATGACTGGCTAAGACCAGTATCCCTCCCGTAATCAGCAGCTTCCCGGCCGGTTCCCGGGATTTATGCGCCATGACGAAGAGACGGATGAAGAGTAGTCCATAAAGTGCCAGTATCACCATGCACCCGACAAACCCCCCCTCTTCCGCCACAACGGAGAATATAAAATCAGTCTGGCGTTCCGGGAGGAAACTCAGCATATTCTGGGTCCCCGATAACCATCCCTTCCCCCATACTCCACCGGAGCCAATTGCTATCTTAGATTGAATGATTGTATACCCGGCCCCGGATGGATCCAGCTCAGGATTCATAAACACCACCAGCCGGCTCTTCTGATAATCCTTGAGCGCGAACCAGGAAATCGGAGCAAGGATCGCCAGAACCAGAAGAATAATTAATATATATTTCATCCGCCCGCCCGCGACATAGATCATCCCCAGAGTTAGATCGGAAGAGCGTCGTGTAGGGAAGAGTGTAGATCTCGGTGGTCGCCGTATCATTAAAAAAAAAAAACAAACAACAAAAACAATTGCAGAAAAAATAAAAAAAGAAAAAGGGAAACACAGCATGAGCCAGTACAGCACAATGTTCAGACACAGCATGCATA
>CAKZYZ010000103.1 GCA_937885075.1 uncultured bacterium
GATAAAAGCCTGGGACACATTCATGACCCTCGCGGCTACCGCAAAGAAATTACAGGTCAGCTTCTACAAGTATATCTACGATCGTATTTCCGGTGACTATGAAATGCCCCATCTGGCGGATCTAATCACCGAGAGAGCTGATATACTTCAACTGGGATGGTCGTGGAATTAGGGACCATAGAATGATCTTGTCGGGGGGATCGGGCATAGATATTACCGGATTTTCTTCGCCAATGCTACCAACTCTACGACTTCGGCGGGATACCCGATGAAAAATCAATAATTGAGGTTTCCCCTATTTATTGAGAAGATACGTTTTGCCTCATAAAACGTATCTTCTCAATATTCCGGGGTAAATGTCATTGCGAGGAGCGTAGCGACGAAGCAATCTCTCTTTATTTTAGTTAAAATTGAGATTGCTTCTCTCCTGAATCATTTGTTTTTTTATCCTGTCCATCCTGTTAATCCTGTCTAAAAAGTTGCGAAGCTAAGTTCTGATGAAATATTTCAAGTGAATGAATTCTCAAAAAAGAGGTGGTCTTATCTCTCCCTGATCCTGATAGCAGGCTTCTTTTTCTTGCTCTATACTTATACCTTCCAGGGGCATCCCATCGGGATGAATATCTGGGATGCGGGTCCCATGAACCTGGAAGGAAATGAGTATGCCATGATGGCGAAAGGTGAATTCCCGTTATTCGGCCTTGGTTCATGGAAATCAATTCGGCATCCGCTCTGCACAGTTCTTTATCCCATAATTTACCGGCCTTTAATTATCCTTTTTCCGGTTAAGAACTCCCCCCTGGTCAGTTCTTTTCTGGGGAGCATTTCGATAGCAATCTTCGGTTTCTGGCTATATCGAAGGTCTGAAAAGGCCTTAATTGTTTTTCCCATTGTTCTCCTGATGGGTTTTTCCTTTTCCACCTGGTATGTCAGCTCAATCTGGGAATCCCGAGCGCTGATTCTTTTCTCCAGCGTATTGCTTCTGGTATCTATTGACGGGCTTATTAAGAAACCTTCTTTTCCCCGAATCCTTCTGGTGTCCGCCGCGACAGTTGTGATGTTCTTATCATGCCTGGCCAATCTTTATAATATGGCACTGGTTCCGGTTGCCCTTCTTCTTCTGACCCGGATCCGATCAAGTAGGAAGCGGAAATATCCGCCCGGATCAAATTTTATTGAGAAAGAAAGAAAACTCCGCCCGAGAGAGACTATTATATTCTCTCTGGGGTATATCGGCATCACCTTGGCGGTGGTAGTTATCATCTATCAGATATTTTCTTTCTCCAATCCGGCATTAGATCTAATGGGAGGGCAAAAGAGCAAGGGCAGAGTAATCGAACATTGCGAAGGCCAGCTGAAGAGACCGGGAGGTGCTGACTGGAATCGGTTTAAAGATTTCGATCAGATCCGAACCGGGACTTTTGAGTCTATTCTTTATTCTGTCGGAGGTTTGCGGCTCCTGAGTAATGTCGAAATATTTAGCGGGATGGGAAAAGGGCGATGGGGAAGAAATGAATGGAAAGCCCGGGACGGGTATCTCAGCTATGGCACTCATTGGTCCGGCCGAGCTTTTATCATCGGATATATAATATTAATTATAACAGTACTGGCAACCGCTTTCCGGAAGAAATTGTTTTCTCAGGAACCATTGCTGGCGGTGATAATTTTCTGGATCCTTCTGACCACGGTTATCATGATTTATGTCAACGTGCGCACCACGGCTGTTTTCTCAATCGAAATACAGCCGGCGATCTGGGCATTCTCCGCTCTGACCCTGGCTCGTCTGAAAGATAAGATTGCCGGATTCTTCTTAATAGCTTTTGTGGTTGTGGTGGCCTGGAATAATTTTGAAGTAATGAATTTATTCAGGAATCATTACAGACAACTGGCCCGGATTCCAATTTCTTCCGCGGTCGATATAGGGCAGGATTTTGAATCTAATTTGATATATGCGAAAAAAGCTCTGATCAGTTCATCGCCTGAAAATTCGGGTCGAGGAATAGAAAATATTATTGATAATGACCCGGAAACTTTCTGGCAAATCGGGATGACCCCGGCAGAATATCCTCCGTGGATTCAGGTTGATTTCGGGAAAAAACCTGGTCGCCGGATTAAATATTTAGCCGTTCGGCCTCGCCTGGATCGGCCGGGTGAATTTTTTCACAGCGCTCGAATCCAGGCCGGCAATGACGGGATAAACTGGGAACTGGTTGGAAATATCGAGGAGGAGCAGCCGCCGATGGAGAGTAACTGGCAACTCTGGCCTCTTCGCCGGGATAGCCGGTTCCGATATTATCGGATTATTTTTCTGGATGGTCAGGGTCGTGAGAATCGATCGGGGCCGATCTCCATTTCCGAACTTGGTTTCTATTAATAGAATTAATTCGGACCATCTCGAAAATGGTAGCAATAAGATCGTTATTCGTGGTAGAGCGCTGTGGATTAATAAATTCCCACACGATCGTATTGTCGGGAGTAACTTCGAAAACTCGTCCATCCCGGGATTCCGTTATTAGAGTATTGCCGTTAGACAGACGCTGCTGGGAACCCATGTCCACCGTGCGGAAATCGTTATCAGCATTCCCTCGATATGCCCAGACAACCTCCTGAGTGCAGGGATTAAATTCTATCACCTTTGATTTTCCCTCCTGGCCCAGGTTATCAAAAATCAATATATTACCATTCGGAAGTATCGTCGGCTGGTGTTGATAGGCCCACATACCCAAGAGCGCCCAGGTAACTTTCTGCTCAGATAGATCGACCACGGCGATTGTGCTCAGACTTCGTAAGGAGATCGGAAGAGCGTCGTGTAGGGAAAGAGTGTAGATCTCGGTGGTCGCCGTATCATTAAAAAAAAAACAAAAACTACAAAAAAACAAAAAAAAAAAAAATAAAACAACAACAAAACGCATTAAACACCAACTAGCTATCCGCGATCGTAACCTGCGACATGCACTAGTCACC
>CAKZYZ010000104.1 GCA_937885075.1 uncultured bacterium
CGATCTGATTTCCCGGGATATCAGCAAATTAAAGTCGGCCGAGGAGACGTTGAAATATATGGCCGACCTGGTGGAGAGCGCGTCCTTGGGGATTATCTCCACCAATAAGGATGGTGAGTTCGTCAGTATCAACAAGGCCGCCGAGAAGATCTTCGGTTATTCAGCTCTGGAACTGATCGGCAAGAAGAGTAGTATTCTGCATTCCGAAGAGAACCCGGATTCTATCTTGAAGGATATCGCGGAGAAAGCCGAACAGGCTGCCCCCTGGCAGGGGGAGTTGATCGATCGCCGTAAAGACGGCTCAGTTTTTCCGATCTGGCTCTATACGTCTTACCTCTTCGATTCAACGGGAAATAAGAAAGGTGCGGTCAGTATCATCGATGATATAACGCGGAAGAAGGAGATGGAGAAGAGCCTGATTGATTCGATAAGATGGAAGACCATGGCCGAGATGGCCGCCGGGATGGCCCATGAGATCCGTAACCCTTTAAGCTCGATTGTGACTTCTCTCAAACTGCTCCATGATGCCCGGGGCGAGACAATCAACGATGAGCATATTACCCTCACCACCATTATCAGAAAGGAGACCGATCGCCTTAATAAGATTGTCGGTGATTTTCTCCACTTCTCCCGTCCCCAGAAACCACAATTGAAACCAGGTGATCTCAACGCAATTATCAGGGAGGTAATCGAGGTTATCAGAAAGGATAAGAAGTTACAGAAAAAAGTGGATATCAAGCTGGAACTTGCTCCGGAAAAAGTTGAGATATATTTCGATATTGATCAGATGAAACAGGTATTGTGGAATTTGCTGCTGAACGCCTTACAGGCTGTTTCCGGTCAGGGGAAGATAATGGTCTCCTCTCGCGTTGATGGAGGCGAATACATCTTATCTATAGAGGATAACGGCAAAGGAATTGAGAGCAAATCACTGGACAGCATATTCGAACCCTTCTTCAGTACCCGCAAGGAAGGGACCGGCCTGGGATTGTCGATTGTTAAAAAAATTATTGATGCTCACCAAGCAAAAATTACGGTTGAAAGCAAGCCCGGCCGGGGCACAAAATTTTCCCTGGTTTTCCCCCTTCCCGCAGATTAAAAATAAGAAAAAAGCGTTTCGATATTCAGTTTTTCCTTTTGCCCTTTTCCTTTTAACTTTGCATCACTATGTGATGCCACCTTGTTACTTTCTAACCCCTGATTTCCCTCCTCTGAGTTTGATTCGGTTGGCGTCAAATTTTCGAACTCCGAAATTAACTTGCCAAGTTCCCTATAATTGTGGTCTACTGCATCTTAGATCTTATCTTTACTCAGGCAATTAAATGAACTAAGAATTATATTCAAAAAACATTCTTGTGATGTTGTTTTTATGCTTGCACACTCTTATTTTTTCGGAGAAAAAATAAGATTCCGGAGAAAAAATTATATGGGCAAGATATTAATCGTTGATGATGAAGAATCAATGCGGATTACTCTCTCTATTCTTTTTAAGAAGCAGGGGCATGAAATTATTACGGCTTCCAGCGGAGAGGAAGCGGTTACAATTATCAAGAAAGATATATTCGATGTAATCATCACCGATCTTAGAATGGAAGAATTGGGAGGGATCGACGTTTTGAGAGCGGCTAAAGCGGTTCACCCCATGACCGAAGTAATCATCCTCACTGCGTATGGAACGATAAAGAACGCGGTAGAAGCGATGAAGATCGGCGCTTTCGACTACCTGACCAAACCTTTCGAGCCGGATGAGGGAATTCTGGTCGTCAATAAAGCGATCGAGAGAAAAAGTCTCATCGGAAGGGTCGAGTACCTCAGAAAAGAAGTACGGGACAAGTACCGGTTTGAGAATCTGGTGGGAGAGAGCCCGAAGTTTCAAAAGGTTCTGGAGATTATTAGCGCGGTAGCTCCTACCGACAGCACAGTTCTTCTTCTGGGGGAGACCGGGACCGGGAAGGAACTGGCGGCCAAGGCTATTCATAATCTTAGTCACCGCCGGGATAACAATTTCGTGGCTTTAAATTGCGGTTCACTCCCCCCCCAGATCCTGGAGAGCGAACTCTTCGGCTACGTCAAGGGCGCTTTTACGGGAGCGAACAAAAATAAGGAAGGTTTATTCTCGGCCGCGGATCGGGGCACATTATTTTTAGACGAGATCACCGCCACCAGTTCGGAATTTCAGATCAGTCTTTTGCGAGTACTCCAGGAAGGAGAGATCAGGAGGGTAGGGGATGTGAAGACGGAGAAGGTCGATGTCCGTCTGCTGGTGGCCACCAATAAGGATTTGAAGGGAGAGGTTGAAAAATCACATTTTCGGGAAGATCTTTACCATCGCTTAAACGTGGTTCCGGTTGAACTCCCCCCCTTGCGGGAACGGCGCGAAGATATACCTCTACTGGTGGAGCATTTTGTTAAAGCGTATTCCGAGAAATTAGAAAACCCGATCTCCGGAGTCGATCTCGCGGTGATCAAATTGTTCCGAGAGTACTATTGGCCCGGCAATATCAGAGAACTTGAACACACTATAGAGAGGGCTATTATCTTCTGCCGGTCCGGAAGACTGACCGTAAATGATTTTGATGAGATCGTAAAGTCCGTAGCAAAGCCCGCTCTCTTAGAGCCTCCGATCGAAGAATTAACGCTCCAGGAGATGGAGAAAAAACATATTCAGACGGTAATGAAGACATGCGGAGGGAATCAAACCAAAACCGCGAAAAAATTGGGAATCGGCCGAAACACCCTCTGGCGCAAGCTGAAAGAGTATAAAATTATTCCGGAAGAATAATTTTAGTTTGGGACATCATGTTCTGATTTAGATTTAATTTCCCTATGTTTCTCCTTTCTCCCCTCTCGTTTTACTTTTAATGATTTTTCGTATTTTCCGAAGATAAAAGTTGATTAATTTGATTGTAACTGCTACCTTTTTGTTTTATAACGTAAATAAAGGAAATTAATTATGGCTGAAAGCGAAAAAGAAAGATTTGAAATCCTCCAGGAGCAGATGGACGGGAAATTAGACGTGATCGCGGAAAGTTTTCAGTTCCTGAATAAAAAAATAGATGTGCTTGCTGATAATGTTGACACGAACCACAGAGAAATAAATACCAAATTAGACCTGGTGGCGACGAACTTAAGCAATCAGATTGCCGGCAACCGGGAAGCTATTGATAAGAATCGGGAAACAATAGAGGAAGTAGGAAGAAAAGTTGACGAGAACCGGGAACGAATTGATGAGCATGACCGGAAGATGGACCGGTTCATTAGAAAAACCGAAGAACACGAAGAGAGAATAGATAGACTTGAATTGGTTTAACCCGATTTATGAATAAATCGGGTTAGTTTTGAACAATGCCGGAGTTGGTATAGATAGCAGTACAATACATCGAATGTCGAAGTAAAAGAACCCGAGGCCAAAGATACTTCGATATTTTTAACCCGAGATGATCGCTGATGGCGGGGTAAACGCCGATCATGCCCGCGAAGTAACTCCGCTACCGCGGGATCCTTGATTTTTCGGGTCTCTTTTAATTTGGTCCGAGGCGGGAATTTTTGCCTTTTGCCTTTTGCCTTTTTACTTTTTCCTTTGTTTAATATGGAACATCCCGTTCCATATTAAAACGATAATCTCCTTCCAGAAGTCTCATCCTCCTCACTCCATCTCTTTTTTTGCCTAAATTATTCCCTCATTCCTCCTTCAATTCCCGGTAATTCCCCAAAAATCTCTTTCTCTGCTTAACAATGGCACGCTCTTTGCTATGTAAAAGGCAAAAGGAAAAAGACTATTTAAACCACAGAGACACAGAGTACACAGAGGATGAAAAAGACAGAAAAACCGCGGATTAATAGATTGAAAAAGTCTCCGTGTTCTTCCCCGCCCCGTTCTCCGGGGTGTGTCTCTGTGGTTCAAAAATGGGCCGAGGTAAAGGGATTTTTGCCTTTTGCCTTTTTACTTTTAACTTGCATCATGTAGTGATGCTAAAAGGAGGAGTAGTTATGAAGCAGGTGTTGTTTAGTATCGTAAGTCTGATTATCGCGGTGGTTCTGACCCAAACAGGTTTCACCGGCGATCTGGATGGGCCGGATTGGGGACCTCAATCCGGAGATGGGATGTATTCCCTCTCTGATCTCTATTATTACTTAACCGAGGGGACATCGTTCACTGCCTCGACCGTTTTCACTGAGCCGGCTGAAGGCCCAACGGTCTCCACCATGATGGATCTGAAGACCTTCGGTGATGAGATGAAGGCGAGTTTCGGCCATCAGAGTCAGGCTACCTATGACACAATAGCGCCGAATGTGGAGCAAGGATATTACTTTTTCTGCACCGATACCAATTACTGGGGTCTGCAGGAAGGGACTATACCTCCGCTCTGGGTAGTAAACGAAACCAACTGCAACGCCCTCTCCGGCTGGCACTGGTACACCACCAATGGTCGCTCCGCTTGCTGGTCCAAGACTCTGGCTGATTCCGTCTCCTGGAATAAGGGTGTGGGTGATGACACGGATAATCCGGGAACTTATACCGCCGCCACCGGATATACCCTGAAGGAACGGATGGAAGCGGCGGCGGCGGGGGAGTGGTATAAGATCGTGAGCTCTGTAAACGGGACCACGATCACCTCGTCTCATAACGGCTCTGCCGGCTACTCCGTCATCTCCGCCCTGGCGATTGCCGACTGTATTGATGGGAGCCGGGATCTCTGTTCAACCAACGGCTGCCTGGGAAGTTCCTGGTCCAGCATCAATACTTCTCTCCGCACCTGGGCGGGAACGGCGGGGAAGTCGGCGCTTCCTTATCTGGCTAATGACGCCGGCTCC
>CAKZYZ010000105.1 GCA_937885075.1 uncultured bacterium
ACCGTTCTGGTCCGGCCGGGAGAACGAATCCCTCTGGATGGTGAGGTAAGTCAGGGCAATACCGCCGTGAATCAGGCCCCCATCACCGGAGAGTCAATGCCGGTGGAGAAGGGCCCGGGTGATGAAATTTTTGCCGGTACGATCAATGAGACGGGCGCGATTGAATTTACGGTCACCCGTTCGTCATCGGATACCACCCTGGCGAGAATCATCCGTATGGTGGAGGAGGCCCAGTCCCGCCGCGCCCCCTCCGAGCAATGGGTGGAGAAGTTCGCGCGCTACTATACTCCGCTGATGGTGGTCCTGGCCGCGCTGGTTGCCCTGGTTCCTCCGCTATTCTTCGGCGGCGGCTGGGGAGCGTGGTTCTACGAAGCGCTGGTTATCCTGGTCATTGCCTGCCCCTGTGCCCTGGTTATCTCCACCCCGGTCAGTATTGTAGCCGCCCTGACCTCGGCGGCCCGGGCCGGGGTACTGATCAAGGGGGGGGCTTTTCTGGAGGCCGCGGCGCGGGTCAGAGTGGCGGCACTGGATAAGACCGGGACGGTGACCGCCGGCCGCCCTGAAGTTCAAAGGATTATCCCCCTGAGCCAACACAGTGAAACCGAGCTGCTGGAACGGGCCGCGGCCCTGGAGAGCCAGAGTGAGCATCCGCTGGCCGGTGCTATTCTGCGTTATGCCGCGGCTCAAGGCGTGGTCGTTCCGGAAGCCCGGGACTTTCACATTATCAAGGGGAAAGGAGCGGAGGCGGTAGTCCGGGGTCGGCTTTTCTGGCTGGGCAGCCACCGGCTGGTGCATGAAAAGGGCATGGAGGATCCGGCAGTCCATAAACAGGCTCAAGAGATGGAGGAGGCGGGGCAGACCATAATCGCCATCGGCAACGACTGGCATCTCTGCGGATTGATCAGTGTCGCGGATACCATTCGCCCGGAAACCCGGGCGGCCGTGCGGGCTATGAAACGGGAAGGTATTGAGAGAGTAGTCATGCTCACCGGTGACAACGCCGGGACCGCGCGAGCCGTGGCCGGGCAAGCCGGGATAGATGAGTTCCGGGCGGAACTGCTGCCGGAAGACAAACTGCGGGTGGTGGAGGAACTGGTGACCAATGCAGGGCCCACGGTAATGATCGGTGACGGCATCAATGATGCCCCTGCCCTGGCGGCGGCCACCCTGGGGATAGCGATGGGCGCCGGGACCGACGCGGCCATTGAGACCGCGGATATCGCCCTGATCTCCGATGATCTGATGAAAGTGCCCTGGCTGATCGGCCATGGCCGCCGGACTTTGAGAATTATCCGGCAGAATATCGGTTTCGCCCTGGCGGTTAAAGCGCTCTTCATGGTACTGGCTCTGGCCGAGGTGGCGACCCTCTGGATGGCGATCGCGGCGGATACCGGGGCATCACTGCTGGTGGTCTTTAACGCCTTGAGATTGCTGAAGGGGAAGGTAAATACAGCAAGATAGAAAGATCCACCGCGGAGACACGGAGAAACGAGGTTATATAATGTTCTGGAAATATTAATGGCGAAATCCGAATGAGGAATGACGAGAGAATGACAAAGCTAAAATGTCGAATCACCTTTGCCAAGCCTCTACCGCCGCCAACCCGCAAGCACTCGATCGCAATGCGGGCCATTTGGACCTTGGTATTTTGGACATTCATTCGTCATTCCTCATTCGGATTTCGTCATTATCAATAATATACCCACACAAAAGGACTGAGAACCAATGAAAACAACTACCATCCCCATTACCGGGATGCACTGCGCGTCCTGTGCCGCGTCCATTGAAAAGGCTCTGGCCCGAACCCCGGGGGTGAATGAAGCCCGGGTAAATTACGCTTCCGCCAGGGCACGGGTGGATTACGAACCCGATCGGGTCTCCCGGGCGGACCTGGAGCAGACCGTTGAAGAGGCCGGATACGGAGTGATCAGGGAGGAAACCGGGGAAGATTCAACGGACCGGGAGAGAGAGGCCCGGGAGAAGGAGATCGGAGATTATAAAGTCCGTTTTCTCTCCTCCGGCATTCTGGCTCTTCCTCTGCTCCTGGTATCCATGGGGCCTCATTTCGGCCTCACTCTCCCCGGATTTATCCTGAAAAATATGGCCCTGATTCAGTTCCTTCTCACCACGCCGATCCTGATCGCCGGAGCGCAATTTTACCGGCGGGGGATATTGTCATTAATCAGGAATAAAGCGGCTACCATGGACACCCTGGTGGCGGTCGGGACCGGCGCCGCTTACATCTACAGTCTCTTTGTTTCCATCTCCCTCTGGACCGGGAGCGGAGATTACGGACGGGGAGATCTTTATTACGAGGTGGCGGGACTTCTGGTCACCTTTATCCTGCTGGGGAAGTGGCTGGAGGCCGTGGCGAAGGGACAGACCTCGGCGGCAATAAAAAAGCTGATCGGCCTTCAGCCCCGGACCGCCCTCATTATCCGGGAGGGAGAGGAAGTTGAGATACCGGTGGCGGAGGTGGAGGTGGGGGACCTGGTGATTGTTAAACCGGGAGGGCAGATCCCGGTGGATGGTCGGGTAACGGAAGGCCGGTCCAGCGTGGATGAGTCGATGCTGACCGGGGAAAGTCTCCCGGTGGAGAAACTGGCCGGGAGCGAGGTGATCGGGGCGACGATTAATAAGCTGGGGTCGTTTAAGTTCCAGGCGACCCGGGTGGGGAGAGAGACGGCGCTGGCTCAGATCATCAAGCTGGTGGAAGAAGCCCAGGGGAGCAAGGCCCCGGTCCAGGAACTGGCGGATAAGATCTCCGCGTATTTTGTTCCTGTCGTGGTCGGGATTGCCCTGGCGGCGTTCGCTCTCTGGATGCTGGTCGGGCAGTCCTTCATCTTCGCCCTTACTATCTTCATCGCCGTCCTGATCATCGCCTGCCCCTGCGCCCTGGGTCTGGCCACCCCGACCGCGGTGATGGTGGGGACGGGGTTGGGCGCGCGGTACGGGATTCTGATTAAATCCGCCGGGGCCCTGCAGAAGGCTTGCCAGGTCGATACCGTGGTCTTCGACAAGACCGGGACCCTGACCCGGGGGGAGCCGGAGGTTACCGATCTGGTTCCCGGCTCCGGGACTGACCCGGAGGAATTGCTGGCCCTCGCCGCCGCCCTGGAGAAGATGTCCGAACATCCCCTGGCCGAATCGATCATCAAACGGGCGGAGCGGGATGGGGTGGAAATTCCTAAAGCGGAAGAGTTTCAGGCCCTCTCCGGCCGGGGGGTAGAAGGTAAGATTTCCGGCCGAATAATCTTTATGGGGAACCGGAGACTGATGGAGGAAAGAGGGGTGGATATATCCGGGGCCTCCGGGGATATTCTCCGCCTGGAGAAGGAGGGAAAAACGGTCATGCTCATCGCGCGGGAGGATAAGCTTCTGGGATTGATCGCCGCCGCGGATAGCCTGAAAGAGTTTTCGCGTGAGGCGGTAAAAGAGTTGCGGCGGATGGGAAAGATGGTCCTGATGATTACCGGGGATAACCGCCGGACCGGAGAAGCGATCGCCCGGGAGTTAGGGATCGATCGGGTCCTGGCCGAAGTCCTGCCCGGGGGCAAAGCCGAAGAGATCAAAAAACTCCAGGCGGAAGGCAGGACAGTGGCGATGGTCGGTGACGGGATCAACGACGCCCCGGCTCTTACTCAGGCGGATCTGGGGATAGCCATCGGGACCGGGACCGATGTGGCGATTGAGGCGGGGGAGATTATTCTGGTCAAGGATGATCTGAGGGATGTGGTGACCTCCCTGGATCTGAGCCGCTACGCCATGAGGAAGATCAGGCAGAATCTCTTCTGGGCCTTCTTCTATAATACCATCGGAATCCCCATCGCGGCCGGCATCCTCTATCCCTTCACCGGTTTTCTCTTGAGCCCCGTCATAGCCGGAGCCGCCATGGCCTTCAGTTCGGTCTCGGTGGTCTCCAACTCATTGTTAATGAAGAGATACAGGCCCCTCACCCCTGACCCCTCTCCCACAGGGAGAGGGGGACGGTAGCGGGACGCCTTCGCCCAGGCTCCCCTCTCCCTGTGGGAGAGGGTGCCCCGACACAAGTGTCGGGGCGGGTGAGGGGGGCGGACGCGGGGCTGCTCAAATGGCATATCAAACCAAAAGGAGGATCAGATGAAATCCATTATCAGGGTAGTGGTAGTTGTTGTTTTTCTAACTGTGTTAATATTTATTACCCGGGCTCAGAAGACGCCGGCTGAGATGGATGGCGAGCATCGCCATCAGATGCATGGCCAGCATCATGGCAAGCAAACTGAAGAGGTTCTTACCCCCTCCGGTGAAATAATCGACGGGGTCCGGGTGATCAAGATGGAGGCTTTCCAGTATGGATTCAAGCCTGATCCGGTGGCGGTGAAAAAAGGGGAGAAGGTGCGGTTGCTGGTTACTTCGACCGATGTCGTCCACGGAATTATGATCCGGGAATTCGGCATCAATGAGAAGCTGCCTCCGGGAAAAGAAGTGGTGATAGAATTTACGGCTGACAAAACCGGTACTTTCACTATCCATTGCAGTGTTTTCTGCGGCTCCGGACACGGTAATATGTACGGCAGTATAATCGTCCAATGACCTTCTTCCGCGTAATCTGGAAGCTCAATCTCAAGCTCTACATGATCATATTTCTCTCCCTGCTGGCGCTGGGAAAAATGATCCAATCGGGATTTCTGCCCGCTCTCCCCCACCTTCTGGTTGCGGTAGGGGTGTCCGCTTTACTTGACGCGGTTATTCATTACCGGAAAAAAAGGAAATTGAGCTTCCCATTGAGCGCTGTCGTAACGGGTCTTCTGGTCGGTTCTATCCTGACTCCCGATGAAAGGCTCTGGGTTGTCGCTCTGGCGGCGGCAGTGGCGATATCTTCCAAGCATATAATCCGAATCAAGGGTCGACATATATTTAACCCGGCCGTCTCCGGTCTTCTGGTCGCCTCCCTCTTCTTTTCAGCCCCCCTGGTCTGGTGGAGTTCCGGTAATACCTGGGCGGTATTGATTTTTGGGCTGATTATTGCCGCCCGGTTCAAACGCTTCCACCTCCTCCTGGCCTACGCGATTCCCTTCGCCCTGTTGATGAGTTGGTATGCTCTGAAAAATAATTACCCGGTCTGGCCCCATATCATGTTTCTTAATTTTTATTTCCTGGTTTTCATGGTGGTGGAGCCCAAGACTTCTCCGCTCCGGATAAAAGTTCGAACTATTTATGGAGTGATCACCGCCGGTCTGACGTTTTTATTTTTCCATATTCTTCCCGAATATGACGCCTCCATACTCAGTCTGGCGGCGGCCAACCTGGCCGTTCCGACACTCAATTACCGGGGAAAACGGAGAGCAATCAGACAACAATAAAGTAGGTGATAAAGATGAATGAGAGACGATTGAGCGAGATGACTCAGGATGAAATAAAGGGGGCTGTTAAGGAAAAATACGGCCAGGTAGCAAAAGACCCATCTGCCATTTTTAATTTTCCCGTTGGGAAAACTTTTGCTTTAAAAGTGGGGTATCCTAACGAGATACTCGATAAGCTGCCTCTGTCTATGTATGAATCTTTTACCGGTGCTAATAATCCTCAACCTTTTATTGAATTAAAAGAGGAAGAAATTGTCCTGGATTTGGGTTGTGGAGCCGGTCTTGATCTTTATTTCTATGCCAAAGCGGTAGGTCCCGCCGGTAAGGTCTATGGCGTGGATATTTCCGAAGATATGGTTAATAAAGCTCGGGACAATATGGAAAAAGTGGGAATTAAAAACGTTAAAATTAAAGGCGGGCATTCTGATAACCTTCCTTTTGAAGACAATTTCTTTGACGTCGTAGCCTCCAATGGGATCTACAATCTCTCGCCGGATAAAGAAAAAGTTATGCGTGAAGTCTTCCGGGTATTAAAACGAGGGGGGAGAACAGTCTTCTGTGAAATTGTTTTAAAAGAGGCATTGCCGGAAAAAGTAAGAAAAAATATTGATGACTGGTTTAGATGTATCGGGGGCGCATTATCTGAAAGTGAGTTCCTAACTTTAATGAAAAAAGTGGGATTTGAAGATATAGAAGTGATATCAAAAATTAGAAACGCCAGAACCGGTCATCCTTTAACAATCTGTGCTAATGCCAGGGCTTATAAACTATCGGAAAAGTAAATGATGCTGCATACCGATAAATGTGAGACTCCTCCAATTCTTCGGGGAAAAGAGTATGATGAACCCTCTGTTTTTACGCCCGAGAATTTGCTTCGGGAGGCAAGACGGCAGAAAGATCTTCCCGCCGAAAATGTCCCGGAGATTTGTCTGCTGGATCCTGACGGGGATATCGTAAATAACTTGCGGGCGGCAGGGAAGGCTCAGCTCAATCCTGACTGGGCTTGCTATCATACGGAGATGTATATTTTCAAGTCTGGAAAAATCGAACTGGGGATTGTTGGTTGCGCGGTCGGAAGTTCATTCGCTGTTTTGGTGGCCGAACAGTTATTTGCTTCCGGATGTAAACTGTTAATAAGCATGACCTCCGCCGGCCAGATACTGCCGATAAAAACGCCGCCTTATTTCGTTTTGATTGAAAAAGCTTTGCGGGATGAAGGCACCAGTTATCATTATCTTCCGCCCGAGGATTTCAGCGCGATAGACGAACAGCTTCGCGGGATCTTATCCGAAGCCTTTTCTCAATCATCTGTTTCCGTTGACCGTGGGATTACCTGGACGACGGATGCCCCGTTCAGGGAAACCGCTGCGTCGATTGAGGCTCTCTCTTCTCGGGGAATTCTCGCGGTTGAGATGGAGGCGGCGGCTCTGTATGCCTTTTCCCGGGCACGGGGCAAACAGGTAGTTTGTTTCGCTCATATAACCAATCAGATGGGGATTAATCGGGGCGATTTTGAAAAAGGTATTGCTAATGGCACCCGCGATGCATTGAGGATCATTCTTATAGCGGCCCGGGCGTGGAAGTCCCGGTGTTCGAGGTGATTATCCCGGATAAAATAGGGGCGGATATGCCGGTATGTTAACCATCTATCAGAACCATGGAGGTAATTCATGTATTATATAGTTAGAACCGAAAAATCATTCGAACAAGCCACGGCCGACCTTGACTCAGCAATTAAACATCAAGGCTTCGGTGTGCTGCATATTCATGACCTGGCGGCCGCGCTTCGCGGTAAAGGTGTTCCATTTGATGAGGAATGCAAAATATTTGAAGTTTGCAACCCCGTATATGCCGCGAAAGTCCTTTCCAGTAATATGCGCTTGAACATGGCGTTACCCTGTCGTATCTCGGTTTTCACGGAAAAGGGGAAAACTGAGATCGGTCTGATCAGGCCGGTGCGGATGTTATCGGCTCTTTCGCGGGATCCGGAATTAATACAGATTGCCCAGGAAGTGGAAGAAAAGACCATTCAGATGATTGATGAGGCGAAATAAATGATCGCGGTGAGATCACGAAGCAGGCATTTGAAGAAATGAAGAGGGATATCGCGTGATGGAGTAAAATTATAACCAATGAAAGAAACTTACATCATCGCCCGGCTTGATACTTTGGCGGGGGGCATACCGGAGATATCAACCGAATTCACCGGTGAAGATAGATGGGGAGCTTTTAAAGCCCGGTGGTCATTTAACCGGATGAATTACCGGGTCGCTCCCGGCATCTATGCCGTCGGCCAGCCCGGACCGGATTCTATTGTCCTGGTCTCAGCCAATTACAAGCTGAGTTTTGACGTTCTCCGTCGAGAACTGAAGGGGATTGATGCCTGGATAATGGTGCTGGATACCAGGGGGATCAATGTCTGGTGCGCCGCCGGCAAAGGTACTTTCGGGACTCAGGAGATCGTGAACCGAATTGAAAAGACGGGATTAAAAAAGATTGTCAATCATAGGAAATTGATTGTCCCTCAACTGGGCGGACCGGGGGTGGCGGCCCATGAAGTAAAAAAGCTCTCCGGGTTTTCAATAATTTACGGGCCGGTTCGGGCCCCCGATCTGCCGCGCTTTCTTGAGGCCGGGATGGCGGCTTCCCCGGATATGAGACGGATCAGGTTTTCATTTCATGACCGGATGGTACTGGTTCCGGTAGAAGTGGTAACCGGATTTAAATTTCTACTCATCGCTATAGCCGGTTTTTTTATCCTGGGCGGTCTGAATAGCGGCGGCTACTCAGTAGCCACGGCGCTGAGATCCGGCCTTTATTCCACCGTGAACTTGCTCCTGGCCTATCTGGCGGGGACTGTCATCGGGCCATTACTGCTCCCCTGGCTGCCGGGACGGAGCTTTTCCGTGAAGGGTATCATCCCGGGAGTGGTTCTCTTCCTCATATCTTTCCTGACCGGTTTCACCGGGCGCGGTCCCCTGGGGATAATCGCCTGGCTCCTCTTAATGACAGCCATATCTTCTTTCGCGACCATGAACTTTACCGGCGCTTCAACTTATACCTCCTTATCCGGTGTCAGGAAAGAAATGAGAATCGCGGTGCCTTTACAGATAGCAGCTGTTATAATAGGCCTGGGGTTATGGATAGCGGATAGATTTATTTAAATAGGGATATTCAAATGACTGAACCAAGATACCTGACGGATGTCGTTACTCTGGAGTTGAATCCGGATAAATGCGTGGGCTGCGGTCTCTGCGCGATCGTCAGATCGGAAGAGCACACGTCTGAACTCCAGTCACACTGATATATCTCGTATGCCGTCTTCTGCTTGAAAAAAAAAATATTTTTTCTTCTCTTTTTCTTTCTTTTCTCTCTTCTTTCTTTTCTCTCTCGTGCTACTCATATTTCACATCCCAACCTC
>CAKZYZ010000106.1 GCA_937885075.1 uncultured bacterium
GTGTTTCTTTTTTACTTTTTTTTTTTTTGTTTTTTCTTTTTGTTCTTTTTTTTTTAATGATACGGCGACCACCGAGATCTACACTCTTTCCCTACACGACGCTCTTCCGATCTCGGAGTCCGAAAAGTTGGCCGAATTCCTCGATGAGCCCTACTCCCGGATTCTCTCCCGTCTGATCCGGGAGCATAAGCCGGAGATAGTCCTGACCGGCGCCACCGCGATCGGGCGTTCATTGATTCCCCGGGTCGCGGCGGAGATCAAGACCGGACTGACCGCGGACTGTACCGAGCTGGCCATCGATGAGGAACGGGGTTTGCTTCTCCAGACCCGGCCCGCCTTCGGCGGTAATATTATGGCCACCATTATCTGTGAAGACTACCGCCCCCAGATGGCGACCGTGCGCTATAAGGTGATGAAGGAAGCCGTCGCCGACCGGGAGCGTTCCGGAGAGCTTATCCGGGTGGAGGTCGCGCCTGAGGAGCTTGTCGCCCGAACCAGATTCCTGGAATCGGTGGAAGAATTGGAGTACGCGGTTAATATTACTGAGGCCGATATCATAGTTTCGGGCGGAAGAGGGATGAAAGGCCCCGAGAATTACGCGATTCTCCAGGAGTTGGCCGGTCTTCTCGATGGAGCGGTAGGGGCAAGCCGGGCCGCGGTCGATGCCGACTGGATCCCCTATTCCCACCAGGTTGGTCAGACCGGAAAAACCGTCCAGCCCAAAGTATATATCGCCTGCGGAATATCAGGGGCTATCCAGCACCTGGTCGGCATGCAGTCCTCCGAGATAATCATCGCGATCAATAAAGACCCCGACGCTCCGATCTTCAGTGTAGCCACCTATGGAATGGTCGGAGACCTCTTCGAGATTGTCCCCGCCTTAATCAAGAGATTAAAAGCCCGCAACAAATAGCCGTTGACAATCGCCGGATAGTCGGATAGTTTATCCCCTCTTTTTTAACTATAGAGATTGGGCATTTCCCCCGAAACCGGGCGAAAGCGAACAACTTCAAACTTTCAACTTTAGGCACTTTAGGCACTTCTTTTATGTACATCATAGGAATATCAGCATTTTACCATGACGCCGCCGCCGCCCTGATCAAAGATGGCGAGATAATCGCGGCCGCTCAGGAAGAACGGTTCAGCCGGGTGAAGCATGATCTGGCTTTTCCCAAACTATCGATCGAATACTGCCTGAGAGAAGCCGGAATAACCATAGACGACGTTGAATACGTCGGGTTCTATGATAAGCCGTTTCTCAAATTCGAGCGTATTCTTGAGACATATCTCTCATACGCTCCCCGGGGTATCCTTTCTTTTCTCCAGGCGATGCCGGTCTGGCTCAAGCAGAAGCTCCATATCCGGGAGACTTTAACCAAAGAACTTGGTTTTAAAGGGGAGATTATCTTCCCGGAGCATCACGAGTCCCATGCCGCCTCCGCCTTCTTTCCCTCTCCATTTAAAGAAGCCGCTTTCCTCACCGTTGATGGGGTAGGGGAGTGGACAACCACCAGTTACGGCACCGGCAAGGATAACCGGGTGGAGCTGCTCTCCAGTCTCCGTTTCCCTCATTCCCTCGGGCTGCTCTACGCGGCGTTTACCTACTACTGCGGATTTAAAGTTAATTCCGGTGAATATAAACTGATGGGTTTAGCGCCTTACGGTGAACCGAAATATGTCGATCTGATCAAGGACAATCTGATCGATATTAAGGAAGACGGTTCTTATCGGATGAATATGGAATATTTCGATTATCCGGTCGGCCTGAAGATGCTGGGAAAGAAGTTCAGTAATCTCTTCGGCGCCCCTCCCCAGCGCCCGGAAGCAACCATGACCCAGTTCTACATGGACTGCGCCCGTTCGGTCCAGGATGTCACTGAAGAAGTCCTCTTGAAAATCTGTCAGCATCTCCATAAAGAGACCGGGATGGATAACCTCTGTATGGCCGGAGGAGTGGCGCTCAACTGCGTGGCCAACGGTCGGATTCTTCGGGAAGGTCCGTTCAAGGATATCTGGATTCAGCCGGCGGCCAGTGACGCTGGCGGAGCCCTGGGAGTGGCTTTGTTTGTCTGGTATCAGTATTTGAATAATTCTCGCGCTGTTACACCGGGCAAAGATTCCCAGAAGGGTTCATACCTCGGCCCGGCCTACTCCAATGAAGAGATAGAGAAGTACCTGCGGGAGATCAAAGCCGACTACGAATATGTCCCGGATCAGGATCTCTCCGAAAAAGTCGCCGATCTTATCATCGATCAGAATGTGATCGGATGGTACCGGGGTAGGATGGAGTTCGGTCCCCGTGCTCTCGGCGCCCGGAGCATCATCGGTGATGCCCGTTCTTCCGAGATGCAGTCGATTATGAATCTTAAGATCAAGTTCCGGGAATCTTTCCGTCCCTTCGCTCCGGCCGTTATGCGGGAGCGGGTCGCAGATTATTTCGAGACCGATTACGCCAGTCCGTATATGCTTCTGGTGACGGATGTTCTGGAGAAGAGACATAAGCCGATGGCTACCGGGGAAAAACTTGCCGGGCTATTGGAGGAGCAGAAAGAAATTCTCAAGAAAGAGGTGAGGGAATTAAGAGAAGTAAATCGGCATGATGAAGCGAATAAAGTGGAGAAGATGCTGGAGAATGATGATTATCTCCGCTTCCGGACTATTATCCACCAGGATCGCTCGGATGTCCCGGCCATCACCCATGTGAACTATTCCGCCCGTCTCCAGACCGTAATTAGGGAGGATAACCCGTTCTATTATGATATAATTAAGAAGTTTGACGAGAAGACCGGCTGCCCGATTATTGTCAATACTTCCTTTAATGTCCGGGGCGAGCCGATTGTCTGCACCCCCGATGAGGCCTTCCGCTGCTTTATGCGTACCAAGATGGATTATCTGGTGCTGGGGAATTATATCCTCGATAAGAAGAAACAGCAGGAATGGCAAGAAGAGTTTGACTGGATGAAGGAGTTTACCCTTGATTGATTACGATTTTACCAGCGAGAAGAAAGAGATCCGGATGTTCTCCCGGATGGTCCCCATTGTTCTGATAATCTGGGGGACCGTATTCGGGTTTTCCCATAGCTGGGCCGGACGCTCGGAATGGATACTATATGGCATTGCTCTGGTGCTGTTTTTCTGGGGGATGATCTCCCCTTATACCCTGAAACCGATCTATACCGGCTGGATGTATTTTACCCGGACAATGGCCTGGGTTATCACCACGGTGGTTCTGGGGCTGGTATTTTATTTCGGCTTTACCGTGATCGGATTGCTTATGAGATTACTGGGAAAAAATCCGTTGGATCGCAAATTAGATCCTGAGGCCGCATCCTACTGGATCAAGCATCAGCCGTATAAATTCAATAAAGAACATTACCAGCGCCAGTTTTAAAATATTATTTTTACTGCCCCGATTAATACTTCGGGGGGGACCGTAAAAATAATAGATACAAGTATTGATCGAAAGTTAAATTCTAATTAGAGAAGAAACTTATTCGCGAATCAAATATAAATTTACAAATGAAGTGAGCTGATTTTACCGATTTGGAATTTAAGTAATATCGCAAAAAATCATTAAAATAACTGTAGGCGCTGATCTGATATAAGCATGTAGGTCTTGGTTCAAGACTAATTTAGCGCCGCAGGCACTAAATTATTATGAATGCAAGTCTGCTCAAAGAACTCTGGGATTTTTTAAGGATAAGGAAAAAATGGTGGCTCCTGCCGATTGTAGTGCTTCTGCTCCTGCTCGGGGTTCTGATCTTCCTGACAAGTAATCCCGCCACATCCCCCTTCATCTATACTTTATTTTAATCCCGATATTCATCGGGATTAAAATAAAGTAATGGTGATGCATTTTTTATCCACGATTTTGTTGGATTCATTATCCGATAATGTAGTATTGTATCACTCTGTCTTTATCTGAGCATGCAACGCGAGAGACAGAGATTCTGTTCTATTAAATATAGATTAAGTAAGTGGCGTTAATTCCAGTACCCTCCAGTAAGTTAGCGCCGAAGGCAAAAACTTACTGTTTCGGAATCTTTCCGATGTAAATCGGAAAAATTCCGGAACAGCCGGAAATGCTTAGATAAATCAAATACAGAGTACTTATTTTCCCTTATTGGTTTGCAAATCATGGATTAAGATTGAATTCAAAACATAATAATTTTTATGAAGTAAAAAAAATTATTGCACCGGTTGAATCAACCGATGCCGGATAAAGTAGCGAACGAAGTGAGCTAATTTATGTACCTGAAAAAACTGGAACTTAATGGTTTCAAGTCGTTTGCCGACAAGACGACTTTAGAGATTCTGCCAGGAGTAACCTCTATTGTCGGCCCCAACGGATGCGGTAAGACCAATATTGTTGACGCGATAAGCTGGGTTCTGGGGGAGCAGCGGATCAGGATGCTGCGCGGTTATAAGATGGAAGATATCATCTTTAACGGCACCTCGGGCCGCCAGCCCATCGGTATGGCCGAAGTAACCCTCACCTTTGACAACTCCGATGGCGGTCTCCCGATTGAGTACTCCGAAGTCAGTATTACGCGCCGTATCTATCGTTCCGGAGAGAGTGGATATTATATCAATAAGAAAGCCTGCCGTCTGAAAGATATCAACGAATTACTTCTGGGTACCGGACTGGGGAATCGTTCTTATTCCCTGGTCGGCCAGGGTAGGATCGACCAGATCCTCCAGGCAAGGCCGGAGGAGAGAAGAAAACTCCTGGAAGAAGCCGCTCAGATCAGCCGCTACCGGCAGAAGAAAGAAGAAGCTCTCCGCAAACTCGAACGGACCAGGAGCAACCTTCTCCGGGTAGACGATATCCTCAAGGAAGTCAAGCGTCAGCTCTCAATCGCCGACCGCCAGGCCCGGAAAGCCGAGAAATATCGGCAGTATCGGGATCGGCTCCGCGAACTGGAGACTACATCCGGCCGGCTGGAATTGGAAGCTAACCGGAAGCGGGCCGGTAATCTTAATCTGGAAAAAGAGCAATGGCAGGAGAAATGCCGGGTTCTGGAGGCTGAGCTGGAGGAGGTTGAGAAGAATCTGACCGAAATCAGAGAGCGGAGGAGAGAAAGGGTTGACCGGCTGGCGGAGAAAAAAGGAGAACTTATCGGTATCCGGGCGGAGATAGACAAAAGCCGTCATAGGATCGAGCTGAATGCCGAACGGGGGGGAGAACTGAAGCGGGAGCGGGCGCAGCTGGATGAGGAGATTACCAATATCACCGGTTCTTTATCTTCCGGAAAGAAAGAAGCGGAGCAGCTTAAAGAGACCAGGAATGGATTGATTGAGGTCAATCAGGAGCGGGATGAACTTCTAAAGGGAAAGGAAGAAGAGCTGCGGGTATTCCGGAATGAACGATCGGCGGTAGAGAGTGAATTATCCTCCCTCCAGTCTCAATCGCTGGAATCGTCCCGTCGGGAAGGTCATATTAGAAATGAACTCTCGGGTCTGCGGGCCGGAGGGAAGGAACTCCTGCTCCGGAAGCGCAAATTGGAAGTTGAACTGGAAGGAATAAGTGAGGAAGAAGTAGAATTGCAGGCGGAGCTGGAAGAGGCCGGACCGCTGGGGAGTGAGACGGAAGAGAAATTAAACTCCTTAAAGAAAAAACTGGATGATGAACGCGGGTTTATCAGGGCCAGAGAAGAGGAAGTGATGGCGATCAGGGGCCGGAAGGAGAAGTTGCTGGTGGCCATCAGTGAGCGGGAATCTCAGAAAGAGCTGCTGAAGAACTGGGATGAAGACCGGCCCCGAACCGCAGTTGATATTCTTATGGCCGGGATGAGAGAAGGCGAGTTCTCCCTCCCCGGAGTCATTGGCTCTCTGGAGGAATTCATCAAGATCAAACCGGGGAGTGAGAAGCTGGTCCGGGCTCTTCTGGGCGAAAAGACGCGCGCCCTGTTGGTCCGGTCTCTGACGGACGCGATGGATGTGATAGATTGTCTTAAAGATAAAAATGCCGGTTCAATCCGTCTCATTATTGTTGATTGGTTAAAAGAAACCATTCAGAAGAATCACTCCTCCGGTTCGGACCCGATTGATCGGAATGGTTTATCAGGTCTGGTATCTTTCCTTTCCCCGATCGAAGGTATGGAGCACGTGTTGCTGGGAGAGGCGGTATCCGTATCCGATCTCTCAAAGTACTCGGGCTCTACTCCGATGGTAACAGACGAAGGAGTAAAGGCTTCTCATCCGGGGATTATCTTCTGGGTGGGAGACGCGCAGCTCGATAGTCTGATCAATCTCAGAGATATCGAAACTGAATTGGCTAATTTACGGGTGGAAGAGAGTGAGATTAAGAGTATTGAAGATGAGAACAATACCCATCTTACAGATGGCCGCAGGAAGATTGAGGAGTTGGTCAGGGAGCTTCACCGGCAGGAGATGGATCTTACTTTGAGCCGTAACGAGCAGGACCGCCGCCGCAATGCCCTGGTGAAGTTAAGATTGAGCCGTGACGCGATCGGGAATGAACTTGAGGCGATGGAGGAAGAGGATAGGCGAACAACCGGCCGATTAAAACAGCTGGAGTTGAGCCTGGCGGAATGTCCCAGCGACGATCAGATTAAAGAGAAAGAATTAAATTCACTGAGGGAGAGATTAAGTGAGCGGGTTCACTCTCTCCGGCAGCTGGAGACGGAAGTAACCGATCTAAAGATCGGACTGGCTTCTTCCCGGGAGAGAGAGGATGGTCTGACCAATCGACTGGAACGGCTTCTGTCGGAGAATAATAATCAGGCGATCTTACTTGAGTCCCGCCGCCGGCGAATTGTTGAAGATGAGAATAGAGAAAAGGCGTTGCGGGAAGAAACCGTAAGGCTCCGCGATGATATCGCGGGATGGGAGAGTACGGTCAATGAATTGAGGCTTAAGGTGAGCGGGATGGAAGCGGAGATCGAAGCGCTCAGTAAGGAGTGTGACGAGAAAGAAGTGGTCTTCCGTAATATCCGCCCCCGGGTTCAGGAGGCTCAATCCCGGATGGGATCTCAGGATGTGATTCTGGCTGAGTTGCGGGTGAAGGAGCAGACCCTCCGGCAGCGGATGAGAGAAAAATATGAGATTGAACTTGATGATCTGGAGGTTCCGGAAGATGCCGGCGATCCGGAGGCTATGGCCGAAGAGATAGAGGTTCTCCGGGATAAGATGGGGCGGATGACGGATGTGAATTTAGCCGCGCTGGCGGACAAAGAAAATTATGAGTCCCGTTTTACTATGCTTACCGAACAGAAAGAGGATCTGGAAGCGGCTGCCCGGGATATTGAGGAGGCTATCAGCCGGATCAATGTAACCGCGCGGGAGAAGCTGCAGGTTACTTACGATATAGTTAGAAAACATTTCCAGGATATCTTCCAGCATCTTTTCGGAGGAGGCAAGGCTGATCTGATCCTGGATATCGAGAAGGATATCCTGGAGTCTGGTCTCGATATTATCGCCCAGCCCCCGGGAAAGAAACTCTCCCATATCTCCCTTCTATCCGGAGGAGAGAGGGCGCTTACCACGATCGCTCTGATCTTCGCGTTATTTAAAGTACAGCCCAGCCCGTTCTATATTCTGGATGAGATTGACGCTCCGCTTGACGAAGCTAATATTGGCCGGTTTGTTAACTTACTCAAAACTTTAGCTTCAGAAGCTCAGTTTCTGATTATCACTCATAATAAACTTTCAATCAGTGAAGCCGATATCCTCTATGGAATAACCATGGAGGAGTCCGGGGTCTCGAAAGTAGTATCAGTCCGCCTGGCCGCCGCCGCCCCCAAAAAGCCGGAGCCGCTTCCGGCCGATAAACCGTCCGACCGGTCCGAGTCGTCCGACCAGTCTGACCAGTCCGGCCAGTCCGACCAGCCCGACCAGTCTGACTTGTCCGACCAGTCCGACTTGTCTGACCAGTCCGACTCGTCCGACCACCCCGAAACAGCCCGGTAAACAACTCAAGGCGCTTTAAAAAAATGAAAAATAAAAATGAAAAATCAAACCATCTCCACCTGGCAGTTATTATGTTGTTGCTCTTATCCGCGATGATAGTAACTATCTCCGGATGTGCGACCTCGGATGAAGGGTCATCCATCCCCTGGGCACAGCCGGAATCGTGGGAACAGAGACCAAGTTTTGGGGTGCCGTATTAATTTTTTCTTAGAAAAAATTAAATAGGAGATCAGTTGAGACTGAAAAAAATCCTTATTCTTCTTATTTTGGGAGTCTGCATATCAGCCTCAGTCTCCTGCCGGGCGGAGACGCCTGCCCGGGAGGCCCGCGGCCTCTGGGTGGAATGTGAGGGGAGTCAGGAGACGTTATCCACCAAAGCCAAGATCGATCAGCTGATCCAGCGGGCCCGGAACTCCGGATTTAATACTCTATTTGTCCAGGTATATCGGCATGATCGGGCCTGGTACAATTCCCGCTATGCCGACACCACTCCTTATCGGGATATCGTTAAGAGAGAGAAGATCGATCCCCTGGCCTACCTGATTCAGCACGCGCATAAGGCCGGTTTGAAGGTTCACGCCTGGTTGAATATGTTCCGGATCGGCAAGGTGAAGACTGCTCCGGTTCTGAAGAGATTTGGCCGGGATATTATCACCCGGGATGGGAAAGGGATATCTCTCTTGAACTATCAGACCTCCGCTCTCCCTGACGGCGGTTACTGGCTTGATCCCGGCGATGAGAATGTCACCCTCTACCTCCGTAATATCATCGCGGAGGTCGTCCGCAAGTACCCCGGACTGGACGGGATCCATCTCGATTACACCCGCTATCCATTTAATTCTCCCTATGCCGGATCCCGGTGGGCGGGTCGGAACGATCTGGGGTACGGGAAAGAGAGTGTCCGCCGGTTTAAGGAGTGGACCGGAGTGGATCCCATCACGATGGAACTTACCCGGTCCCATTGCCAGGCCTGGGATAACTGGCGGCGCCACCAGCTTAATTCCTTTGTTGAGGGAGCCTACGGCCTGGTCCGGCGGCTGAATCCATCTCTGGACTTCTCGGTTGCCGTGATCGCCTGGGCCGATCGGGCCTACTTGAGCTCTTTTCAGGACTGGCGCCGCTGGCTGGATGAAGGTTCGGTGGATTTTGTTGCTCCGATGAACTATGGGACCGACTCCCGTATGGCCCGCTACCTCACCGGGACGGCTTTAGCCGCCCGCGGGGACCGGCAGGTATATATCGGTCTGGGGCAGTACCTGCTGGGATCAAAACCGGAGGTTCTCCTTCAGCAGATCGCCGACTGCCGGAACGCCGGCGCGGATGGTATCGTCCTCTTCTCTTATGATTCCATCTGTAAAAATCCCGGTTTATTTAAAACCCTGAAGAAGAGTGCGTTTCAACGCCCGGCCGTGATCCCGGAGATGGCGTGGAAGAAGAACGGTAATCGGTAAGCAGTGAGCGGTAAGCAGTAAGCGGTAAGCAGTGAGCGGTAAGCAGTGAGCGGTAAGCAGTAAGCGGTAAGCAGTGAGCGGTAAGCAGTGAGCGGTAAGCAGTGAGCGGTAAGCAGTAATAAGTGGCCAGTGATCAGTAATCGGTAATCAGTGGACAGTGATCAGTAATAAGTAGCCAGTGATCAGTAAATGGTTATCGGTAATCAGTAAGAGATAATTACCGATCACCGATTACCGATCACCGATCACCGATCACCGATCACCAAAAATGCAGCCCATACTTGACATACTGATTCCGATCCGGGATATCTTTACCCATCATCTCATCTTCGGGATCGGGATCCTGCTGGTTATCGGTTACTATATGGGAGAACTGGCCGAGAAGGTCCGCCTTCCCGCCATTACCGGGTATATCATCGCGGGGGTTCTGCTGGGGGACTCGGTGACCGGTCTGATCCATGTTGAGATGACCGATACCCTCCGTACCATTACTCAGGTAGCCCTGGGGATTATCGCCATCACCATCGGCAGTGAATTCAGCGCCGCGAAGCTCCGCCGTCTGGGATCGGGTATTCTGATCATCACCGTCGTCCAGATTTCCATTACCTTCCTGATTGTTTTCGGTGTGCTGGTATTCTTTGGCATGGCGATCTCCTCAGCGCTTCTGCTGGGAGCCATTGCCAGTGCTACCGCTCCGGCCGCGACCGTGGTTATTATCCAGAAACTCCGGGCCCGGGGAGACTTTGTCGATACTTTATATGGTATTGTCGCGCTGGACGATGCCGGATGTGTCATTCTCTTTGCCGGGGTTTTTGCTTTTGTCGGGGGGATGATGGGAGTATCTCCCGGTGGAGGAAGTTTCTTTTTTTCCGCCCTGGGTCATGCCGGGGTTGAGATATCTCTCTCCATTCTGCTTGGTCTGGCGGAGGGGGTGCTGATGCATTTTCTCACCTTTCGGACTGATCGCCCCAACGCGCTGCTCATTGTTGTCTTCGGGATCATCATCCTATTTACCGCGATCGCGATCGCTCTTCATCTCTCACCGCTGCTGGCCAACATGGTGGCTGGAGCCGTAATTATAAACCTTTCCCATCGGGGTAATCGGATCTTCCAATCGATCAGACCGCTGACCCCGCCGCTCTATGCCGCCTTCTTCGCGATCGCCGGCACCGAACTAAACCTCGGGCTTCTGAGCAACTGGTGGATATTGCTTCTGGGGTCGGTCTATGTGATCTCCCGCGGTGTGGGGAAGTATTCCGGGGTCTGGCTGGGGGCCCGACTGGCCGGGAGCGACCGGAAGATCCGTAAGTATCTCGGGTTCGCCATGATCCCCCAGGCCGGAGTAGCGATCGGCCTGGTCCTGCTCATTCAGGCCTCCCCCCTCCTGGCCGGAGCACCGGTCCAGATAGCCGATGCCCTGACCAGGATCGTCAATATAGTACTCTTTGCGGTGATGATCAACGAACTGATCGGCCCGATCCTCTCGAAGATGGCGATTATTAAAGGGGCTGAGTTGTGATCCTATAATTTCAATAACCTCTAAGGAAAGCAGGAAGGCAGGAGGGGGGAGTATTTTAAATTCTCCTGCTTTCATGCTTTCCTTAGAGGTAAAGTTGCCCGAGGCAAAGCCGAGAGCTATGTTCTGATTATGGTTACTATTCCAAACTAATTCGATTTGTGAAGTAAATCGGACTAAGGTGGTAAATGAAATGAAAATCGCCAATATTTTGAGCAAAGAACGTTGTGAGATTAATCTCCGGTCCCGGAACAAACCGGAGGTAATTCGTGAGATTGCTGGAATCTTTAAGAGCGATCCGGCTCTGAAAAGTGTCAGTGAAGATGAGCTTGTCCTGGCCCTGGAAGCCCGGGAGGAGCTGGGCACCACCGGGATCGGTCATGGCCTGGCGATCCCTCACTGCCGGTTATCGGGGGTGGACCGTTTCATCATGGTTCTGGCGATCTCCCGGCGGGGGATCAACTATGAAGCTCTCGACCACCACCGGGTCCGAATCTTCTGCGCCTTTGTCGGTCCGGAGGATCAGCCGGAAAAACATGTCCAGCTTCTGGCTGAGATATCCATGGCGCTCAGAAACGAGACCGCCCGCCGGGAGATGATCGCTGCCCCGACCCGGACCGCTCTCTATGAAAATTTTCTGAGTCATTCGATATTCGAGATTCGTCCCGATCCATCCCGGGAGCAGAAGCTGCTCATGATGGTTCTCCAGGACGAAGAGTGGTTTACCGAGATAATGGAAGTATTTGTCGAGATGGGTATCCCCGGCGCCGCGGTCCTGGAGTCGCAGGGGGCGGGAAAGATTCTGACCCAGGTCCCCCTTTTCGCCAGTTTCATCAACTTTCTCGGTGAACACGGAGCCTATCACCGGACGATCTTCGCCCTGGTCCCGGAGGATCTGGTCAACCGCTTGATCGACAATATCGAGGGGATCACCGGAGATCTGGACAAACATACCGGCACCATGATCCTGGTCCTGGATGTCCCATTGATTAAGGGGAGTTTGCAATCGATATAGTTTGGGGAATAAGTTTTAAGTGCCTAAAGTGCCTAAAATTGGAAGTTGTCGCCTAGCCTGGCATGGAGCATTGGGGACAGGTGAGGAGAGATGAGGAGAATGTCCAATATCCAAATGCCGAAATTTAGCAGGACGATTGCAGGCAGGACGATTAAAGGCATAAAGAAATTTAGACAGGACCATTGCAGTCAGGACTATTAAAAACAAAAAGAAATAGAAGCCGAAGCGAGGCTAATAGTCCTGACTGCAATGGTCCTGTCAAAAAAAGGGGGCGAGGTAGGGGGAATAATAGTCCTGGGTAACCTGGCAATGCTGCAAACTGAGAGAGAGCCGCTACGGCGGGAAGCTCTCCCGAGTAAGGTCTAATCAGCCGCTCGGAAGTGTAATGGACTAACGGCGAAAGCCGGGAGGAC
>CAKZYZ010000107.1 GCA_937885075.1 uncultured bacterium
TGACTTAAGATAAAGGCTCGCTTGTAATTCGACTGTAATTGGACTTGCAATAGAAAGCTCCACCGCATAGTATTAACTCTTAGAACAAAGAGGATATGATGAGATGGAACTCGTCACTCACAAGTAATATAATAAGCAAAATAAAAAGCCCCGAATCAACTCGCCTGGTTCGTCTGCCGGGCTTTACGGGCCCTGTGCTTTATGCAGCCGCAGTTACAGACCCGACCGAGCAGTTCCCGGCATTTTTCCAGAGCATCCCGGTCAAGAGAATAGTGTACCCAGTAGCCCACCCGATCACCTTCCACTAACCCGGCCGCTCTGAGAATACGGAGATGCTGGGAAACGGCCGACTGGCTTATCTCCAGCTCTTCCGCCAGAGCGTTCACGCATTTCTTCCCGCATTTGAGAATCTCGATAATCTCGATCCTTTTATCAACGGATAAGACCTTAAATAATTCTGCTGTTTTTTTCACTATAGCGGACCAGTGCGAATGCCAACTTAATTAGTATTTAAGCATCTACTTAAACAAAGATACCACATCCCGGTTTCCTGTCAAGCCGGGAATTGTTTTTTTTTGAAAAAAAATCCAGCAGCCTCGGGAGGTAGAAAAATCGGACGGATCGGTCGGATCCGACTGATCCGACGGATTCACCCGATCGGTCTGACCCGACCGATACCCCCCAAAAAAGAGCCTGACTTCACTCCTGCTTAATACCCCATAAAATTCTCGTGGATGACCTTCTCAGCAGGCAACGAAAGATCTTCTTTCAGCATGGAAACCATCATCTTGACCATCCCGGGAGGTCCGCAGACATAGAAGACCCGATCGGAGTAATCCGGGATTCCCCGCTTCACCGCACCCGCCTCCATTTTCCCCACCATTATGGTGGGGTCCTCGGGATGTTCTTCACCCGTAACCATATAGATAAGAGAGATATTCCGGTTCTCCCGCTCCATCTCATCGAAATCGTCCCGGAAGGCAAAATCCGCCGAGGTCCGGGCGCAGTAGATTACACGAACAGAAGCGGACGATCCGGTATCGGTGAGATACTTACAGATAGACCGAATGGGGGTAATCCCGATTCCTCCCGATAAGAATGCCGCTTCCGGGTATTCCCCCTCAAAGATAAATATCCCCATCGGGAGCTTGATCCGGACCCGGGCACCGGGCTGGAGGGCAAGGAGAGCCTGAGAGTAGGGAGAGTCGGAGAGCTTTTTGGTGAACTCTATATAACCCTTCTCGGTCGGAGAGTTGGAGAAGGAGAAGAAATGGGAGAGTTCTTCTCCCTCCCAGTCCAGAAAGAGCTGGAAGAACTGCCCGGGACGGAAATCTATTCCTCCTTGATCGTCGAAGCGGAAACTTTTGACGTTATAAGTTCGGTCGATTGATCTCTGAAAAGTTGTATTAATAATCTCGGGCATTTCTTCCTCCTGGATATTGCGAACTCTTTTCGTGTTAAGTTCCTGCTTCGGAATTTCAATAACCCCTAAGGAAAGCAGGAAAGCAGGAAGGCAGGAGGAGGGAGTATTTTAATTTTCATGATTTCCTGCTTTCCTTAGAGGAAAAGTTGCCCGAGGCAAAGCCGAGGGCTAAGTTCTTACTCTCCTTACGCGGCCGGCGGCGTGAAGACCCTGGCACCCAGTTCACGGTCGAGCATGAATAGACCGCTGCCCTGATCCCCGGCCAGTTTGAGTTTCTCCACCACCTCGGAGGCGGAAGCTTCCTCCTCCACCTGTTCATCGATAAACCACTTTAAAAATGACTCGGTGGCGTAATCTTCCTCTTCCCGGGCCAGTTTCACCAGGCCGTTGATCAGGCCGGTTACCAGCTGCTCATGCTCATAAACGTGCTTGAATACAGCGAGGGGAGAGTCCCATTCGGTCTCCGGTCCATCGATCGGCTGGAGGGTAACTTTACCGCCCCGTTCAGGGAGATAATTGAAGAATTTGTGGGCATGGCTCAACTCCTCCTGGACCTGAATCGTCATCCAGTTGGCAAAGCCTTTCAGATTGATCGAATCGCAATAAGCGGCCATTGAGAGATAGAGATAAGCTGAGTATATCTCCTTATTGATCTGGATATTTAATGCTTCCTGCATTATTTCGCTTAACATTGTTTCCTCCTTACTGATTTATGATTAAAACTTAGTCCTGTCTTACAGGGAACGCTCGTAGTGCAGGGCTTCAGCCCTGCTTTGGGTGGCAGGGCTGAAGCCCTGCACTACGAGCATTCTTGTCCTGATGCTCTAACTCCGCCAGAGACCATGGACGGAACAGTACTCTCTTGCTATGGCACCTTCTGAACGGAGCTTGAACTTCGCTTCGGCGGCTTCACCCGGCTTTAAGAACTTGCGGGGAGAATATACACCATCCGGTGTAATCATCTGGATCCACTCAATATAGTGCGCATCCTCCATCGGGTGGGGGGTACTCCCTACTACAACAGTTGATCCGTTCTCACCACTTGTCACTACCGGCACATGCTTCTCAGTCGCCTGATCGGCGGTCTGCTCTACCATCAGTTTCATATCAGCACCGCAGCAGACAAGAACCCCGCCGCCGGCGTGGAGTACTTCCACGATGTTGCCGCAGGTTTCACACTTATAAATCTCTAATTTTTTTGTCATCTCTGACCTCCTATTTTTTTGCCACTAAGGCACTAAGACACGAAGAAAAGATTAAATAGAACAAAACAATCTGGAGATTGCATTAATCAACTTTTGATCAAGCCATCTCTCAAGAGTAAGTATATCTCCACTATCTGTCCTTAGTGTCTTTGTGTCTTAGTGGCGAATATTAATTTTCACCAGTTCTCTCCCAGGAGCTCAAAATAAGCCTGCGGATGGGCACAGGCGGGGCACGCTTCAGGGGCTTCATTGCCTTCATGGATATAGCCGCAGTTGAGACAGCGCCAGACCTTCGGCTCTTCCCTCTTGAAGACCCGGCCCAGCCTGATGTTCTCAGCCAGGTCCAGGTAGCGCTTCTCGTGCTGCTTCTCCGCCACCGCGATCGACTCCATCACCTTCGCTATCACCTCGAACCCTTCCTCCCGGGCGGTCCGGGCAAAACCGGGGTACATCTCCGTCCACTCATAATGCTCGCCCCCGGCGCTCTCCTTCAGGTTATCCTCGGTGGCGCCGATAACGCCGAAGGGAAAGGCGGCCCCATCGACCAGACCGGATTCCCCACCGGTCATAAACTTGAAGAGACGCTCGGCGTGCTCCTTCTCCTGATTGGCGGTCTCTGTAAATATCAGTGAAATCTGGACAAAGCCATCTTTCTTCGCCTTACTGGCATAATAGGTATATCGGTTACGGGCCTGGGACTCTCCGGCAAAGGCAGACATCAGGTTTTTCTCGGTCTGTGATCCTTTTAATTCCATGTTTCTTGCTCCTTATCTGTTACAGCACTGACTGGCACTAAAATTATTCTTCTTTTTCGAACTGATCCTTGCCGACTCCGCAGAGCGGGCAGACCCAGTCCTCCGGAATATCCTCGAACGGGGTTCCGGCCGTTACCCCGGAATCGGGATCACCGACCGCGGGATCATAAACATATCCACAGACAATACAGGTATACTCATCCATTTTTACTTCCTCCTTTTTTAAACTTAGCCCTCACTTCGTTCGGGCAACTTTACCTCTAAGGAGAGCATGAAAACAGGAGAATTAAAAAATACTCCCCTCTCCTGTCTTCCTGCTTTCCTTAGCGGATATTGTCCCAATAATATCAATTAAACGAATCGGAATCACGATTAATATCGGAATTTTTCCAAAACAGCTAGTTAGGTTGCTTAATTGATTCCTCGTCCCTCCGGCACTGCGGGCATAAACCGGTGAATTCTAACTTATGCCCGGTTATCAGACAATTATTCATTCCATTCGCTTTCTTTACAATGTCAGTCTGGGGGTCCAGGTTTATATCAAGCACCCGCCCGCAACTGAGGCACCTCAGGTGATAATGATGATCTATCCTGCCATCAAAACGCTTCTGCCCTTCATCAAGATCCAGCTTAAGAATATGCCCGTCCCGGGAGAGTGTATCCAGGTTCCGATAAACGGTACCAAGACTTACCCTCGGTAATTCCTGCCGGACCATATCATATACTTCGCCGGCGGTCGGATGAGAGGTCGAATTCTTAAGCCCCTCCAGAATAACCTTCCGTTGCCGGGTTATCCTGATCCGTGGTTTTTCTTCAATGACTTTCATAGTTATAACTTACTCGGGAAGTTTTTTAAACCACGAAGGACACGAAGTTCACGAAGGAATTTGAAGAAATCCGAAACAATGATATCTTCTTTAGTATTTTCCTTTGTGATCTTCGTGCTCTTCGTGGTAAATACATAGTCTTTAGAGCAGAAAATCATAAAATAGCTAGAAATATCGTTTCAGTAGGCCCTCAAAAGCCTTACCGTGCCGGGCTTCGTCTTTGCACATCTCATGGACCGTGTCATGAATGGCATCGAGGTTGAGCTCTTTGGCTCTGGTGGCCAGATCTTTCTTTCCCTGGCAGGCGCCATACTCCGCCTCTACCCGGGCTCTCAGATTCTCTTTCGTGTCGGCAACCAGTACCTCTCCCAGCATCTCCGCGAATTTCGCGGCATGCTCGGCTTCCTCAAAAGCGATCCGCTTGTATGCCTCAGCTACTTCGGGAAGACCTTCCCGATCAGCCTGACGGCTCATGGCCAGATACATGCCAACCTCGGTACACTCACCGGTAAAGTTCGCTCTCAGACCATCAAGAATCTCCTGATCAACGCCTTTGGCTACTCCGATTTTATGCTCATCCGCCCAGTTCATCCCTTCCGAGCTCTGCTCGATAAACTTACTGGCCGGGGCTCCGCATTGCGGACATTTCTCCGGGGGGTTTTCACCTTCATGGACATAACCACATACTGTACATACCCATTTCTTCATATTACTATCTCCTTCGGTTCGGATGAGCGGAGACGGAAACACCGCCTGCTCCATCCTGGTTAAGCTTATTTTTCCAATGGTTTGTGACAGAACCACCAGTCAAAGCATTCATATTCTTTTTCGCGGTTTTTCGCGTCTTCTTCATTAGTTGGAGGAGGAACTATAATTCGATCACCGATCAGTTCGTTATTCGGCCAACCGGCCGCTATCGCCCCCTGTTTGTCAGACAACTGCAGGGCCCTGACCGCCCGAACAACTTCATCCATGTTCCGACCCACTTCCTGCGGGTAATACATGATTAACCGGACCTTACTTTTCGGATCGACGATAAAGACTGCCCGGACGGTATTGGTTCCTTTGCCGGGATGAAGCATCCCCAGTTTCATGGCCACTGAATCATTAGCGGCTATAATAGGAAATTTAATCTCTATGTCCAGCTCCGCTTTTATCCATTGAACCCATTTGATATGAGAAAATATCTGGTCAATTGACATCCCAATCAATTTACAACCCAGCTCTTCAAATTGCTCATATCTTTTCTGAAAGGCGACAAACTCGGTTGTACAGACCGGCGTAAAATCCGCCGGATGGCTGAATAAGACAAACCATTGCCCTTTCATATCCCCGGGGATACTCATCGGGCCATGGGTGGTCTGGACATTTAATTCCGGAAAATCATCACCAAGTAAAGGCATGTTTATTTTGTTCTCTTCCATCGTTCAATCCTCCATCTTTTCGCGCCGGAGTGATTATGACAGTCTATCACCCGGCCATCATTAAAATCATTTATCCTATTTCGATAATAGTTACTGTTACTAATAGCATAAATGGAATAGTTGTCAAGGAAGAAAATCATATTTTTTGATATATTTTTTGGAAAGGTTTATTCGCGGCGACAGCTTCGGTTAAAGGAGAAGGTGACTTTTGCTTTTACCGACTTGCCGTCTATCTCCAGCACGGGGTAGGCGAGAAAATTTATCGGGCCGGATTCCGGCCCCGGTTCTACCACCAGATCACGGCCCCGGCTGAATTCAAGCCGGTTGGCCGGGTGATGACCAAAGTAGTAGGTTGCCAGACTGGTATACTTATCAGCCTCGCTGATGTCAACCGGCCACCACTTGCCATCGGCATAAAACTCCGCCCAGCAGTGGTAGCCGTCTACCCCGCCCTCATCCCGTTCCGAAGGTATCGCGGCGCCGATGGCGAAACGAGCCGGGATATTGACCGCCCGGGCCAGCGCTATGAAGTAAGAGTGAAAATCCGTGCAGTTTCCGGTACCCACGTCACAGGCATAGACGGCATCGCCCTTGCCCCAGCCGGAGCCATGTTTTATGTACTTCATCCGGTCAATAACATGGTCGTAAAGCGCCCGGGCACGGACCAGATCGGTCTTCTTCCCTTCGGTGACCTCCTCGGCAATGCGTCTGAAATCATCGTTAGCCGGGACAAGACGCTCCGGGTTAAGGTATTTCCCCGGGTCTGGTGTATCCGCCTCATAAACGGCTTTCTCACGGCGCTCTACTTTATAGCGAATCTCGACAGTCTTCCCGCTATCCTCCGGTCCCAGCTCCAGAAAGAGGATCCGGTTGCCGTGTTCTTTCTCCTCCAGCACCCTCTGCTCTCCCGGGACAGTGAGGGATATTATCTCCACGGTCTGAAATGAATCCGTGGACGGAAGTGGGATCCACATCCGTCCAGTATCGATTATCTCGGGCAATATCGCCCGGTAAGTGAATTCAAACTCATCGCGGCCTCTGATAACACCAAAATGACCTTGTGAAGCGTCTTCCACCGCGATACGATCCCAGGTGCCGTCACTCTGCTGTTCCCAGGCATAGTAAGGCTGCCCGTTTATCTTGTGGACGGTTGTCTCAGTTACGCTCATCTCCCCCGGATCACCGGAAAGAAAGAAATCGACATCATAGACATCGCCGCCGATATCCACCAGGTCCACGCAGGCGAAATGGCGGCGTGGTCCCAGATTTGCCAGATACTCTACATGGACCCGGACCAGTTTGAGCTGGAGTTCCTTCTCTCCGAAGGGAAGCTTGAAATATCCTCCACCCCGGCGGATCTCTTCCTCAACGTGATTCTCGATGCCGGCCTGGATATCGGCTGTTACCACATTGGGAACGGATATACAACCAACCCGCGATTCTTTACTTTCATCTTGCCCGCAGCCCGCGAACAGAGTACAGGATGCCGCCATGATCAGTATTATAGTTCGCCGATTCATAGATTACATTGGATGATCTGGATGTTCCGCTCCCGAGTGATCCGACGTCGGATGGTCGGACTTAATCGACTCTTGCGATGTCGGGCGATCGGACTCAGTCCCTTCCTTACTTCCGCAACCCGATATAGATGCAACAAGGACTGCCGAGAGCAGGACCGCGTAAATGATCTTTATCAAGACAATGATCCTCCTTTTTCTTTCCGGCCGGGGTTTTTACCACAACCTGGAAAGAATTTATCTATTCTATTTACCAGCACAAAACAACTGAGAACTACTCTTTTTCATATGGGGCCAGGTTAAAGATCTCCTCCAGTTCCATTACTATAATATACTTGGGATCAGGCAAGAGGTGTTCGGGATGATCACTGTGGCCCGATTCCCCGTGGATATTCCTGATGATCCGGGAGGTTATCCGATTGGTAATTTTGGCCTGCCAGGCTTTCAGGCATGAAGCGGGAATCTTCTCCCCCGGGATTATCCTCGCTCTTCCTTTCAAGCAATACCCTTTGAACTGATGCTCATCAACCGCCGTAATACTCATCCGGGGGTTATTTTTTACATTCCGAAACGTATTCCCCCGGAAGAGATCCATAATGTAGAACTTTCCTTCCCGGGATATCTTTAATAACCCCTTGCAGGCGCAATGAGGCCCGCCTTCGTCATCCACTGTGGAAACAATAACGAACTCCTGTTTTTCAAAAAACCAGATAACTTCTTCCGGTACTGCTTTCATAATTCGCCTCTGTAAATTTATTTAATCACGCTATATGTATAAAACTTGTGAGTGACGAGTTCCATCTCATCATATCCTCTTTGTTCTAAGAGTTAATACTATGCGGTGGAGCTTTCTATTGCAAGTCCAATTACAGTCGAATTACAAGCGAGCCTTTATCTTAAGTCAT
>CAKZYZ010000108.1 GCA_937885075.1 uncultured bacterium
AGGACGATTAACTGCAAAAAGAAATCTAAACCGAAGCGAGGTTAATAGTCCTGACTGTAATGGTCCTGTCATAAAAGGGACCGAGGTAGGGGTTAATAGTCCTGACTGTAATGGTCCTGTCATAAATGAGGCCGAGGTAAGGGGGAATCGTCCTGTCCCAAAATCGTCTTGTCAAAGAAATTGAGAAGCTATCTGCTATCTATTACATTTTCGGATGAAATTCCAGGAGCCGGATCTTTCTTCCGTCATACTCAATCTCCCGCACCAGGCTGAAATCCGAAGGAAGAGGATCGACGGTCAGAAGGAAACGGAGGTCCGGGTGGATCATATACAGTTTATAGCTATCAACCTCCAGATATTTAATTCCCCTCTCTTTCAGGTAATCCTTGAGCCCGGATAAGTCTCCCCAGTAAAAGACATTCCAGTCACACCCGGCATAATAACTCAACCCCAGACGGAACATCATTACCCTCTCCTTTTCGATTCCGGGGATATTATCTCTCATCCAGTTCCCCATTATTTTGTATTCATAGGGAATTCCCGCTTTTACGGCCTTCCGGTAAATAATGAAACCGCTCCCCAGGACCAGGCCGATATAAAAAAGTGTCAAACCCAACATAAAAATTCTACGCAGGACGACGCGCCTTTCGCTGAGTTTTTCGATATCAACAAGAATCCGGGAGAAGGCAATCAGCGCCAGAGGAATAAAGGGATAAAAGTACCTATGCTCGATTATGATAATCAGGAATATGCCCATAGGCATGAGCATCAGGGCCAGATAAGAGAAGGCCGCGCGATCATGTCGATGGATAAACGAGTAAAGAAAGTAGATAATCAGGATAATAAGACCGATGATCAGAACGGCAAGCAATACTGCCGGGGGGATCGAGAGAAAATGAGCCGTTTTAACGGCTTCTTTTACTCCATCAAGTATATTCAGCTTGATAATCTGGATAAACCTATCGGGCCGATGAAATATCAACTCGATCATACCCATAGTTTTGTGATCAGGTTTAAATTCTTCTCTTCGTCCCCGATCAAATAAGCTCTCCATATGATCGAAAATAATCTTACTCTCCGAAACCCCGCGGACCTGGTCATAACGCAAGCCGAAATCCTGATAGTGACTGGACCCGCTCATCTGCCAGTTGCCGGTCACCGAGTGCAGATGGATCCAGAATGGTAAGCAGACCAGAATGAAGCTAACAATTATCAAGCCGGTTCTCAGGATTCGCCTCCGTATTGCCCTGCCATTCCAGGGGCCAACCAGAAGATTGAAACCCGCTACCAGAGGGAGAAAGGTGATTCCCAAAGGGTGGGTAAGAAAACTTAAACCGAGAAGGATTCCGGAAAACAGTGACCACCTTAATCGACCTATGTAAAAGGAGAACCAACCCGCCGCCAGTCCGGATATCATCAGCATAGTATAAAGTGATTCGGAAAATGATTCAGTCGCCCCATAAACCAGAATCGGGAAAATAGCGACCATTGCTCCCGCCATGATTCCGGTTCGGCGGCCGAACATGCCGGCAGCCATAAAGTATACCGGGACTACCAGGAGTATCCCCGCCAGACAGGATATAAGTTGAGCCGAAAGCAGAAAGATCGGAAGGGCGTCGTGTAGGGAAAGAGTGTAGATCTCGGTGGTCGCCGTATCATTAAAAAAAAAAAATAAGAAAA
>CAKZYZ010000109.1 GCA_937885075.1 uncultured bacterium
GCTCTTCCGATCTGTTGGCGTCCCTCTCCCCGTCGGGGAGAGGGTGCCCCCGACATTCATGTCGGGGGCGGGTGAGGGGGCCGGCGCTGGGATGCCTTTACCAGGTCCCCCCTCTCCCCCCGGGGAGAGGGTGCCCCCCGATTTCAATCGGGGGGTGGGTGAGGGAGCCGGCGAGAGTGATGCTCGCAAGATGAAGGATCTTGCTCGAAAACTCAGAAAGAACCAAACGGAGACTGAGGCCCGTCTCTGGGCTCAGCTCCGTGACCGACGTTTGAAAGGCTTTAAATTTCGTCGCCAGCATCCTATAGGGAGATATATTGTAGATTTCTACTGTCCGGAGAAGCGACTTGTAATTGAGCTGGATGGTGGAGGCCACGCGGAAGATGAGCAGAAACAATCCGATAAGAAGCGGGACGAGTGGCTGAAGCAAAAAGGGATTAGTGTGTTCCGCTTCTGGAACAATATTGTCTGGGATAACCTTGAAGGAGTGTTGAAGACAATACTGAAAGCACTTGATGGAGAGACCCCTCACCCCTAACCCCTCTCCCTGTGGGAGAGGGTGCCCCTCGATTTCATCGGGGGGTGGGTGAGGGGGAATAATCTTATGATCACAACCAAATCATTTGAAGAAAAAGCCGCCGGATACCTGGAACGCGGTGAACTGCAAATCGTCCAGGTCAATATGGGAAATCTCTGCAACCAGGATTGCCTCCACTGCCACGTGGGCGGATCCCCCCGGGGGACGCGCAATATGGATTTCAAAACGGCGGAGACGATCATCTCTTTTCTCCGGAACAATCCCGGCCTAACGCTGGATATTACCGGCGGGGCCCCGGAATTAAACCCAAATTTTCGCCATCTGGTTATGGCGGCAATGCCTTTTGCCGGAAGTATTATGGTCCGGAGCAATCTGACCGTCATGCTGGAGCCGGGGCAGGAGGATCTGCCCGGTTTTCTGGCGGATCATCGTGTAAAGATAATTGCTTCTCTCCCCTGTTATACAAAAGTCAATGTGGATGGCCAGCGCGGGACCGGAACTTTTGAAAAGAGTATCCGGGTCCTCAGGATTCTCAATCGGTCCGGTTACGGGCGGAAGAATGGGCTGATAATCGATCTGGTCTATAATCCCGGAGGAGGATTTCTTCCGGGTGAACAGAAAGAATTGGAGATGGCCTATAAGGATAAGCTGAAGTCCGATTTCGGCATAACTTTTAATAACCTCCTGACAATTACCAACGCCCCGATCGGCCGCTTCGGACGACAGTTGAAAGAGGAAAATAAATTAAATGATTACCTCGATCTGCTTGATGAGAACTTCAATCGCCTCACGCTCCCCAATATCATGTGCAGGTCTCTGATCAGCGTTGATTACCGTGGTGTTATATATGATTGTGATTTTAACCAGGTCTTAGGTCTGGGTCTTAAGGATAAGGAAGGCCATCCTATCCCTATTTCATCGATCTCTGCTAAGAAGCTGGTCGGGCAAAAAATACTAACTGATACCCATTGTTTCTCCTGCACCGCTGGCAGCGGGAGCAGCTGCGGGGGAGCGTTAACTTAAAAAGTTCTTAATCATATTTAATGTGTACCCACACAAAATGAATGACGGAGGAAACTAAATGCACAATGAAACTAAAAAGGGCGGTCGAATAGCCAAAATCATTCTTCTAATCATCATCCTGGCCGGGCTGATTGTTGTATTCAAGACCTTCCCGGTTAAGGAGTGGCTGGTGGGAGAGAATGGCCTCATTACCTGGATTGAGCAGCAGGGAACACTTGGCTACCTGATCTTTATCGGCGTCTATATTCTTCTGACCGTCCTGGCCGGGCCAGCCTGGCTCCTCACTATTGCCGCCGGTCTGGTCTATGGCCTGATCGGAGGAACCGTTCTGGTCTCAATTGGTTCTATTCTGGGGGCCACAGCGGCATTTTTAATCGGCCGGTACCTGGCCCGTGACGCGATCGCCCGGAAGGTGGAGCAGAACGCGAAATTTAAGAGTATTGACGACGCGGTGGGGGAGCGCGGATTCTTTATCGTTCTGCTCACCCGGCTCTCGCCGATATTTCCCTTTACTCTGCTCAACTATGCTTACGGTTTGACCAAGGTGAATCTCACCAAGTATTTCTTCGCCAGCTGGATCGGGATGCTCCCGGGGACGGTGATGTATGTCTATATCGGTTCGCTGGGAAATGCCGTCACGGAAGGGGCGGATACCGGCAAACTGATATTGAAGATAGCCGGGTTCGCGGCGACGGTTGCCGTCACTATCTATATTACCAAGGTGGCCCGCAAGGCTCTGGCCAGTACCTGTGTCGACGGGGAGTGCCCTCACCCCTAACCCCTCTCCCACGGGGAGAGGGGGACGGCACGAGGACGCCTTGGCCTGAGTACCCCTCTCCCCGTGGGAGAGGGTGCCCCGAGTGAAAACGAGGGGCGGGTGAGGGGGGGGGTGAGAAGGCTTTATAAAAATACAAGGAGTTATCATCATGGTGCTAAAAACAATATCAATTCTTATCGCCTTGTTCTCAAGTACGGCGGCGGGTTTTTTATCGGCCCAGCCCCTTCCGTCCAAACTTACAGGGATGGTTCTGGTGGACCAGGCCTCCTTCTGGCAGCCGTACCAGACGCTGCTGGATAATCATCTCTCTCCAGCTACCATAGAGGGGATCAAGCTGGCGGCGCTGGATTACCGTGGAGTCAAGGATGATCCCGCCTTCAAAGAGATGGTAAAAAGACTGGAGAAGTTCTCACTTCTCACATTGAAGAGAGGCAACGACTCACTTGCTTTCTGGATTAATGCCTATAACTTCCTGGCAATCAAGATCGTGGTCGATAATTATCCGGTTGAGAGCATCGAGGATATCGGTTCCCTATTTACTTCGGTTTGGAATAAGGATGCCGGTTTCATCGGGGAGAAAGAGTATACCCTGGATGAGATCGAGCATGATATTCTTCGGAAACAATTCAAAGAACCGCGGATACACTTTGCCATTGTCTGCGCCTCACTCTCCTGCCCCGACCTGGTGAGGGAGATCTATCTCCCTGGGAAGATCGATGAACAACTTGGAAATAATACAAGCAGTTTCCTCCGAAATGACACCAAGGGATTACGGGTTAAAGGGCAGCAGGCAGCGATATCGAAGATATTTGATTGGTTTGAAGATGATTTTCAGCAGTCGGGCGGGGTATGGAAATTCATCCAAAGATATTACCCCGATTTAGGGGTGGAGAAAGAATATTCAATAGATTATCTGCCTTATGATTGGAGATTAAACGAAACCCCTCACCCCTAACCCCTCTCCCACGGGGAGAGGGGGACGGCACGAGGACACCTTTGATAGGCCCCCCTCTCCCCCTGGGGAGAGGGTGCCCCCTGATGAAATCAGGGGGTGGGTGAGGGGGACGGCAGCGGGACGCCTTGGCCTGAGTCCCCTCTCCCCTTCGGGGAGAGGGTGCCCCCCGATTTCATCGGGGGGCGGGTGAGGGGGCCGGGTGAGGGGGCCGGGTGAGGCCGAATCACAATAAAGGAGCATATTATGAAAAAATACCATCTGGTAGTTTTAGGCGGCGGGTCCGGCGGACTGGTCGTAGCTCTGGGCGCCGCCCGGATGGGGCTTAGAGTAGCCCTGGTCGAGAAGAATAAACTCGGTGGAGACTGCCTCTGGACCGGCTGTGTTCCCAGCAAGGCCCTCCTCCACTCCGCCAAAGTAGCCCGGACCATCCGGGAGGCTCATCGTTTCGGGCTGGGAGAGATGGAGCCGATATTCTCTTCCACCGGAATTCTGGAGCATGTCCGGGCGATTCAGGCTGAAATAGGCGAACACGACGATCCGGAACGGTTCCGGGAGAAAGGGGTGGAGGTTATCTTCGGCTCTCCCAGCTTTCTCGATCCCCACCGGATTCAGGTCGGGGATAGGATTATGGAGAGTAAGAAATTTGTCCTTGCTACCGGCGGGCGTCCTCATGTCTTCCCCATCCCGGGGCTTAAAGAGACCGGATTCATCTCCAATGAGGATGTATTCCTTCTGAAGTCTCTCCCCTCCTCCCTGATCCATATCGGGGGCGGCCCAATCTCGATCGAACTCTGCCAGGCTTTTACCCGCCTCGGGGTTAAGGTCACTGTTCTTGACAAGGCCCCTCAGATCATGCCCCGTGAGGATGGGGATATGGTAGCGGTGATTAGGTCCCGGCTGGAGAGTGAGGGAGTTACTTTCGCCACCGGCGTTGATATCACCGGGGTAAAGCAGGAAGGCGATAAGAAAGTTGTTACCTATGAGAAGGATGGGAAAGTAGAGGAGGTCCGGGCCGACGAGATTCTGGTCGCGCTGGGGAGGGCCGCCAATGTCGATGGTCTCGATCTGGAGAAGGCCGGGGTGAAATACACGCCCAAGGGGGTTGAAGTCGACGATCATCTCCTGACCACCGCTAAAAACATCTGGGCGGTCGGTGACGTGAAGAACAAGTTCCTCTTTACCCATGTGGCCGAGTTCGAGGCGCGTATTGTGGTCCAGAACGCCCTCTTCCCCTTTAAGAAGAAGGCGAACTACCGGGTGGTCCCCTGGACCACTTTCACCGACCCTGAACTGGCCCGGGTTGGACTTTCGGAGGATGAAGCTAACAAAGCCGGAGTGGAGTTCAAGGTTCTGCGATTTCCTTACGGTGAAGTCGACCGGGCCGTGACCGACGGAGAGACGGAGGGGATGGCCAAGATCATCTGTGGGAAGAAAGGGGCGATCCTGGGCGCGGCGATTGTAGGGGCCAATGCCGGTGAGCTGATCCATGAATGGGTCCTTGCCATGCAGGCCAATGTCCCGGTTACCACCATCTCCGGGATGATCCACGTCTATCCGACCCTGGCCCGCCTGAGTCGTAAAGTGGCCGATAAATATTACGAGGATGTCCTGGCCGGCTGGAAAGGAAAGATGCTGGATAAGCTGGCCCGGATATTTAATTAAGATTTTTCCTCCGGAAAAATCTTATTATGAACCATTCTCAAGTGTAAAAACTATAATTTGCGGAGACCGGATATGACCAAATTACACGAACTTTCCGACCTGGGCCAGGCGATCTGGCTTGACTACATCAGTCGCTCTCTTCTATCCATATAAATTGCAGAGAACTCACTTTCCCATCGGGAAAAAAGAAAAAGGAGGTGAATTAATGGTAAAATATAAGTGCATGCTCTGTGGATACGTATATGATCCGGAAACCGGAGATCCCGATTCCGGGATTAATCCGGGAACCCCATTTGAAGATATTCCGGATGATTGGGTCTGTCCTATCTGCGGTGCCGGCAAGGATCAGTTTGAAGAAGGGTTATGGTGAACCGATAGATTGGTTTTGTTGAAAAAGTAATAATAACCAGCACTTTAAGGTGCAAAAAAAAAGAAGGGAGGTCTGTCATGGCTAAAGTTACGCGCGGCATAGTAGAAGAATCAGGTATTGATGTTGATCAGTTACTGGAACTGCTGGTTAAAAATGCTTCCGCGGAGATTACAACCTACTACTATTATACAATCCTCAGGGCGAACCTGATCGGGTTGCAGGGAGAAGGTTTAAAAGAGATCGCGGAAGTGGCAAGGATTGAGGACCGAAACCACTTCGAAGCTCTCATTCCTCGTATTTACGAGTTGGGCGGCAAACTCCCGGATGACATGAAGGTGTTCCATGATATGTCCGCCTGCCCACCGGCGAACCTTCCACAGGATCCGACCGATGTCGAGGCTATCCTGAAGGTTTTGGTGGCGGCGGAGCGCTGCGCGGTCAAGGGGTACAACGCGATCTGTAACCTGACCGCCGGCAAGGATCACCGGACCTACGACCTGGCTCTGGCGATTCTTAATGAGGAGATCGAACACGAATCGTGGTTCTCAGAGTTCCTGGGTGAAGGTCCTTCCGGTCACTTCATGAGGAGAGGAGAATCTTCGCCGTTCGTATCCAAATTCCTGAGATAAACGGAGGGATTTCTGGACAGAGGGGGGCTATCCATTATAGGATAGCTCCCCTCTGCATTTAACCTGGGCCGGGATTAATTTCAAGGGATAAGCAATGTTGGAAACATTTAAAACACTGAATCCGGTTCTCCAGGCTCTCATTGCGACTCTATTTACCTGGGGGGTAACCGCTCTGGGAGCGTCCCTGGTATTTTTCGCCAAGACCGTTCGACAGCGGATGATGGACGGGATGCTCGGCTTCGCGGCCGGGGTGATGATCGCGGCCAGTTTCTGGAGTCTCCTCGCTCCCTCCATCGAGATGGCCGAAGAACTGGGTTATGGCAGTTTGATCTGGATCCCGCCTTTGGTGGGTTTCTTTTTTGGAGCTTTCTTTCTCTGGCTGGTTGACAAGATCCTTCCCCATCTCCACCCCGGGCTTAAGATGTCGGAAGCGGAGGGGGTCAAAACTTCCTGGCACCGGAGTGTTCTTCTGGTTCTGGCGATTACCCTGCACAATATACCGGAAGGTCTGGCGGTGGGAGTAGCTTTTGGGGCACTGGCTTTCAATCTCCCCTCGGCCACCTTCGCCGGCGCGGTCGCCCTGGCGATCGGGATCGGCATCCAGAACTTCCCGGAGGGGACCATAGTATCGATGCCTCTACGGCGGGAGGGGATGAGCCGCCTGAAGAGCTTCTGGTACGGCCAGCTCTCCGGGGCGGTGGAACCGGTGGCTGGTGTAATCGGGGCGGCGGTGGTCATACTGGCCCGGCCGCTGCTCCCCTATGCCCTGGCGTTCGCGGCGGGGGCGATGATCTTCGTGGTGGTGGAAGAACTTATCCCGGAGTCCCAGCATAGCGGGAATACCGATCTTGCTACCATGGGAGCAATTGTTGGCTTCATGGTCATGATGACTCTGGATGTGGCGCTGGGGTAATCCGATTTATGAATAAATCGGATTAGTTTTATACCTTGAGAGTGATGAGTTCTCGTCTACTTCTGCCCCTTCTTCTTAGCAATGTCCATTGTAAGCTTGGAGTGCAGGATGGCAAGCTCAATCCATCTGTTGACCATTTTTTTGAACCGTTTATAAGTGGC